>JBPCTU010000381.1:0-4471 GCA_051011515.1 Acidimicrobiales bacterium | reverse complement strand
ACTCGGTGGCAACGGGTGTGGAACACGCAACCCGGTGGGGGGTTCTTCGGGCTGGGGATCTCGCCATCCAGCGGTATGCGGTTCTCGGTGGCGCCGTCCACACTCGGGACAGCGGACAGCAACGCCTCGGTGTAGGGATGGTTGGGCCCCTCGAACATCTTGTCCGTAGTCGCCAGTTCCATCAGACGGCCCACGTACATGACTGCAATACGGTCGGACAGATAACGCACGACATTGATGTCGTGGGTGATGAAGAGGTAACTGGTGCGGTCTTCACGCTGCAGCGAGTCGAGCAGGTTCAAGATGGCAGCCTGTACTGACACATCGAGGGCGCTGGTCGGCTCATCGCAGACAACGATCCGAGGGTCGCCGGCGAAGGCTCTCGCAATCGCGACACGTTGCTTCAGCCCGCCAGACAGCTGGCTCGGCTTCATGTCGAGATGACGTGGAGAAAGCCGCATGGCTTCAGCCAGCTCCTCAACCCGCTGATCGGCCTCCGCACCCTTGACCCCCGTCAGCTTGACGACCGTTCGTTTGAGGATCCGGCGCACCGACCAGACACGATTCAACGCCGAGTCCGGGTTTTGGAACACCATTTGAAGAGCGCGAACCGCCTCCTGACGCCGGTTGGTTGCGTTCGGCTTCATGGGCACGCCGTCGAGGGTGATCTCACCACCCTCATCAAGGGGGTAGATACCAAGCAGCGTCTTGGCCAACGTGCTCTTCCCTGAACCCGACTCACCGACGAGACCGAGCGTCTCCCCTTCGGCGAAGCCAAGGTCGATGCTCACGAGCGCCGGTATGTCCTGGCCAGATTGGTGGAAAGTCTTGGACACTCCGTTGAGCTGGATGATCCGACCCTCGGAACTCTCGACTTCGGCGGCATCGGCGGGAGGCTCGGGAATGTCGCTGAGGCGATCGTGATGATGGCAGCGGACGGTGTGGCCCGAACTCACCGTGACCACCGGGGGCGCCTCGGCGCGACATGTCTCGTCGGCGAGCGCGCAGCGATCGACGTAGACGCAAGTCGGCAACGGAGTACCGATCTGGGGCAGGTTGCCGGGGATGGTGAAGAGGGCTCGGTCGGTCTTGCGCAACCCACGACGCGGAATCGCGTTCAACAAACCCAGCGTGTAGGGGTGCTGGGGGCTGTCGAATATCTCCTGGGAGGTCCCTTCCTCTACCACCTTGCCGGCATACATCACGCCGACTCGATCACACATCGTCCGGATGACACCAAGATTGTGTGCGATCAACAGAATCGCCGCGCCGGTCTCGCGACGAAGATCGCGGACGAGATCGAGAACCTCGGCTTCGACGGTGGCATCGAGCCCGGTAGTCGGCTCGTCCAGGACGAGCAGGTCAGGGTCGCCCGCCAAAGCCATGGCTATGACCACCCGTTGGAGCATCCCGCCCGACAGCTGGAAAGGATACCGATCCATGACACTGGCAGGATCAGCGATACGAACCTGTTCCAGCGCCGCCGTAGCGCGCTTTTGGGCGTCGGCGTCGTTGGAGCCCAGAAGCTTGAAACACTCGGCGACCTGCTTCCCGATCTTGAGCGATGGGTTCATCGCTGCAACTGGGTCCTGGTAGACCATCGACACGCGTTGTGAACGGAGAGTCTTGATTTCCCGCTCCGACATCGCAGTCACGTCGGATCCTGCAACCAACACCTTTCCACCGGTTATGAGACCGTTGTCGGGGAGGTAGCGCATGGCTGCGTACGCGGTGGTGCTCTTGCCGCAGCCCGACTCGCCCACGAGGCCATACGCCTCGCCCGGCTTGATGTGGAACGACACCCCCCGCAGCACCTCGCGTGGGATCCCACGCACCAAATACGCCAGTTCGAGGTCCTGGACTTCGAGGGCATACTCGCTCGACGAGGAAGCGCTCGGGGCCGAATCCGATTCGGTGGTTGTCATGGGTGGGTCCTAGTGGTCATGACTTGTTCGCCCTGTCCAGGGAGTCAGCGACAAGGTTCACCGCAATCACGAGGCTGGCGATTGCGATCGCAGGAAATATCGTCATCCACCACTGGTCCGACTGGATGTTGACGAACGTTTCCTTGATGTCGACTCCCCAGTCCGGGGTGGAGATGTCGCCGGGAGTGAAGCCGAGAAAGGCCAACGTCGCCACGGTGAAGATCGCGTAGCCGATTCGAACGGTCAGTTCCACCACGACGGTCCCGGTGATGTTCGGGAAGATCTCACGCATCATGATGAACCAGCTGGATTCACCACGCAGCTTCGCCGAGGTGACGTAGTCGAGCTCGGCCTCCGCAATCACCGCGGCCCGAATGGTTCTGGTGACCACCGGTACGAACAAGATGGCGATGGTGAGCACGATCACCGCTCGGGAAGTACCAAGGGTGGTCGCGGCCAACAAGGCCAGCAGGATCACGGGGATGGACAAGAACCCGTCGATGATGCGACCAATGACTTCGTCGACCCACCCCCGGAAGTACCCGACGACGAGGCCGAGCATGGTGCCTCCGGCCACCCCCAGGACTGCCGCGAGAGGCGCCATCGACAACACCTGCTGAGACCCGGCCACGGTCCGCGAGTACACATCACGACCGATCCGGTCCGTACCGAACCAGGCCTCACTGCTGGGTCCGGTTCGGGGATCGACATTGCGCAGGCTTTCCTTCGGGTCGTACCTGGCCACAAGATCGGGGAAGAACGCGCAGAACACCCAGAACAGGATTACGACCATTCCGAAGATGAACCCGGGACTGCGCAAGAGCAGTCGGTACCGCTCCCGCCGTGCTTGCTTGCGCTCGGCGACGGAGTCGATTTCGTCTTCGCCCTTGAGGAATATCTCGTCCATGTGGACGTCGTATTGAGCCAACGCCTCATGCGCCGCTGCGGGCATCTCGATGTCATCATCGTCGTCCATGCTCATCTAATCGCCTCCCAACCGCGCTCGGGGGTTCATCCAGGCGATGATGACGTCGGCGGCGAGGGTGGCGATCATGAAGATGATCGCCACAACGATCACTGACGCCTGCAGGACCACCAGCTCGCCCTTGAGTGCCGAATCGACGATCTGCTTTCCCAAGCCGCTGTAATTGAAGATGATCTCGATACCGACCAGCCCTCCGAAGAGGTAGCCCATCGACGTCCCGATCACGGCAACGGTGGGCTGCAATGCGTTGCGCAGAACGTGGCGCCTGACGACCTGGGTGGTGCCCATCCCCTTCATGTAAGCGGTTCGGGTGTAATCGGACTCGAGGGCCTGGATCGTGCCGGCCCGGGTCATTCGGGCGATGTAGCCGAAGTACACGACGACGATGGTCAGCGCGGGTAGGAACAGATGGTTGAGTTGGGTCAGTACTGAAGCACCCTCGTCGGCTTGCGCCAACGCTGGGAACCAGCCCAGCTGCACGCCGATGATGTACTGCAACAGTACGGCCGTGACGAAGTCGGGGATCGCCGAGGTGGCCAGGCCCGTGGTCACGATGGTCCGATCCGTCAAAGTGTCCTTGCGTCTCGCCGCAAGGACACCGCCGGCGATGCTCACCGGAATCATCATCACCAAAGCGAAGGCCACGAGCTTCGCCGAGTTCTGCAAAGCAGGCCACACCACACCGCTCCAGACCGGCTCTTGGGTCGAGCAGGAGTCGACGTTGGTGAAGAACGTCACCGTGTCACCCAGAAGAGAGACGAACTGGGTCGTCGTGGAGTCGTTGAGGCCACACCGTTCGGCGATCTCCTGTACACGTGCCTCGGGCGCAAACGGGCCAGCGATGATGCTCGCAGGATTGTCAGCCAACACCGTGGTCAAGAAGAACACGATGACCAGCAGGATGAAGAGGGTCACGAATGACAGCGCGACCCGTCGGATTATGTACCGACCCATCCGCGTGTGTCTCCCCCCTGCTGTCTGTGACTAGCCGCTTAAGAGTAGCGGGGGGACTCGACAGCGCCGAATCCCCCCGGTACCGGTCTTCGTCTGAATCAGGCCTTACTTGCCTTGGTGAGGATCGAGTGACCCAGCGCCGTGGCCTGCATCCCCGACACACTTGTCTGGTGACCCGACAGATAGTTGTAGAAGTACGGGTAAATGGCCGGGACATCGTTCCAGAGCTTCACTGCGATCGGCTCCAGCGCCGCCTTCTGGTCGGTTGGGTTGAGCGCCCCCTGATAGTCGGTGACCAACTGATCGTACTCAGCGTCTTGATACACCGAAGCGTTCCAGACAGCGTTGGTCTGCAGCGCCGATGTGAGCCAGACGTCGGGCGTGGGGCGGTGGCCCCAGTCGACGATCCCGAACTCGTCGGACTCCGAGCACGGCGTTTCATCGTCGATGTTCGGGCACCAGCTGTCGTCGTAGAACGTTGCCTGGGGGATGACGTTGATGCTGAGGTCGAACCCTGCGTCGCGGGCATCCTGTTGCATGAGAGCAGCCAGGTCTGGGACCTCTTGCACGTCGCCGCAGTTGATGACCGCGCTGAGCCCTTCGACAC
>JBPCTU010000380.1:0-5668 GCA_051011515.1 Acidimicrobiales bacterium | reverse complement strand
CTGTGGCCCCGTGTGTTCTCGTATCACGAGGTCTTTCACATCATGGTGGTGTCCGCAACCGCCATCCACTTCGTGATGGTGTGGCGCATCCTCCCCCAAGGGGCCTAGAGCGACTCCGGTACCGTGGTCGAGTAATCATCTCTGGCAGTCGTGATGTCGACCAGATAGCCCGGTGACCTGCGACACTGAGAGGCGATGAAATCCTCATCCTCACAGACGGCAACACTGCATAAGTCTCTCAAGTGTCTGGGGAATTGATGGCGGGATTTGATGCAGTAGTGGTTGGGTCTGGGCCGAATGGTCTGTCTGCCGCTGCAGAACTCACGCGATCGGGCCGTCGGGTTCTCGTGGTCGAGGGGGCAGAGGAACTCGGTGGTGGGACCAGGACGCAGGAGTTGACTCTCCCGGGATTTCGTCACGACATTTGCTCGGCAATCCATCCCCTCGGCGTCGCGTCACCGTTCTTCCGCGAACTCGGGCTCAATCGGTGGATTGAGCCCGATCTCCCGGTCTCCCACCCCCTCGAAGGGGGTGACGTAGCCATCATCCATCGGAATCTCACATCGACAGTTGATCACCTAGGGCCAGACGGTGCCAGATATCGCGCGATCATCGGGCCGCTCGTCACCAACGCCGACGCACTCATGGAGTCCGTTTTGGGGCCTCTCACGGTGCCGAAGCACCCTGTGACGCTCGGCCGGTTCGGGACCACCGGCTCCCTATCCGCAGGAGTGCTGGCGAGCGGCCTCCAGACCGTTCGAGCGAGAGCTCTACTTGCGGGCCTCGCATCACACGCCATCGCACCGCTGTCGACACCGTTTACAGGCGCCGTGGCAAAGCTGTTTGCAACGTCCGCCCACGCATTCGGTTGGCCTCTTGTATCCGGGGGGTCGCAACGTCTTGCTGACGATCTCGCTGAGATCGTCGTGTCTGGCGGCGGGTCAATCGAACTTGGACACAGGATCAAGTCGCTCGACGACCTACCGGACGCGCCGATCGTCATGCTCGATGTCATGCCACCGGCGGCGCTTCGGATAGCAGATGGGTTCATCTCCCGTCGTGCCGCTCGAAGGTTGACCCGCTGGCAGAACGGGCCAGCGGTGTTCAAGGTGGACTGGGCACTCGACGGTCCTGTGCCGTGGGCCGATGAGGAAAGCGGCAGGGCCGGGACCGTCCATGTGGGTGGGACCTTCGAAGAAGTCGCGGAAGCCGAAGCTGCGGTCGCGGCCGGGACACATCCTCAACGGCCTCTCGTGATCGTCGCGCAACAGTCCCTGTTTGACGAAAGTCGCGCACCGGGTGGAAGCCACACACTGTGGGGCTACTGCCACGTTCCCGCCGGATCGACCGTCGACATGACCGATCGGATCGAGCGACAAATCGAACGATTCGCCCCAGGGTTCAGCGACCGCATACTTGCTCGACATACGATGGACAGCGTCGCGTTCAGTCAACACAATCCGAACTACGTGCTCGGCGATATCGCAGGCGGCCAATTCTCGATAGGCGATCTCCTGCGATTCGGTGCTCGACGGAACTACCAACTCGGCCCAGGCCTTTACCTCTGCAGTGCTGCCACGCCACCGGGGGCCGGAGCGCACGGTATGTGTGGATTTCATGCCGCCAGAGCAGCGATCTCTGAGAAGGTGAGCTGACCAGCCACCGCCCCTGCCCGATGGACTTCTGATCTCCGAACGCGCGTGATTGGTCTCCTGCGCCCACCCGGTATGGTGTCCGGCGTGACAAGGATCGTGCTTGCCGAGGACAGCTTCATCGTGCGTGAGGGTGTGCGAATGCTCCTCGAAGAGGCGGGCTACGAATTGGTCGCTTCAGTCGAGACGTATGACGAACTGATGGAGGCCGTGGAGCTGCATCGGCCAGATGTCGTCGTTACCGACATACGAATGCCTCCAACCAGAACCGACGAGGGCATTCGAGCGGCGCGGCACATCCGAGCCGCACATCCGGACACCGGAGTAATCGTCCTGTCCCAGTACATCGAGCCCGACTACGCCCTGAGCCTGTTTGCAGATGGGAGCAACCGACTTGCGTACCTGCTGAAGGAACGGGTCGGGGACGTCGCCCAGCTGGAGGATGCGATCGAACGTGTGAGCTCGGGCGGGTCCGTTGTCGATCCCAAGGTGGTTGACGCGTTGGTCGAGGGCCGAATCAAGCAACAGCAGTCCAAGCTGGACCGTCTGACGCCGCGCGAGACCGAGGTTGTGTCGGAGATTGCCACGGGTAAGAGCAACGCCGCCATCGCAGAAACCTTGTTCCTATCGGAACGAGCCGTAGAAAAGCACATCAACGCGATCTTCACGAAGCTTGATCTACCAGTCGATGCTGATGCGAATCGACGCGTGCAGGCCGTACTTCTCTACCTTTCAGAGCGCAACGGGTGATGGTGTTGCTAGCACTACTGCCTAGAACCTGCCCCCACCCTGGCAAATTCAGTCGACTGGGTGGAATATGACCGGGTGGATGTCATGACCACGAATCGCAGAGTCCTCATCGTGGACGATCAGGAGAGCTACCGCTCGGCCGCCCGACTCGTAGTTGAGCTTGCCAGCGGGTTTGAAGTCGCGGGTGAATCAGAATCCGGCGAAGCGGCCATCACTGACGTCGAGTCTCTCCGACCCGATGTGGTGCTGATGGACGTGAAGATGCCCGGCATCGATGGACTCGAAGCCACACGGCGCATCACTGCTTCGCATCCCGGGATCAAGGTCATCGTTCTATCGACGTACGACGCGTCCGATTACGAGGACTCTGCTATCGAGGCCGGAGCCGTTGCGTTCATCTCGAAGTCCGAGTTCGGACCCGCCGCTCTCGAGGAACGCACGCTCGACTGACCGAGAAGCGGGGCAGCAACCGGGACTTGTGTGTCACGGGTGGGGATCATCGCGGTGATGGTTGTGTCAGTTTGTGGTGTGGTGGCGATCGTGAGAGTGCCGCCGATGGTGTCGAGACGGTCGATCATGTTGAGGAGTCCGGATCCGTAGATGGTGGTGTCGCGGTCAAATCCTGGTCCCGCATCCGCGATGGTGAAGGTGAGCTCATCTGCGATGTGGGTGAGGCTGATCGTGATGGGTGGGTTTGCGTGTTTGATGGCGTTTGTGGTGGCCTCAGTGATCGTGTAGAAGGCTGCGATTTCGATCTCTCGGTCGAGTCGTGGGATGGTGCCAGTGACGTTGGTTGAGACAGGTGCTGATGCGGCCATGGCGCGGAGGGCAGGCTCGAGTCCCTCGGATTCCAGCAATGCTGGGTAGAGGCCGGTAGCGAGCGAGTGGATCTCATCGATTGCAGTTTGGGTTTCGCCGGCGAGTCCCGTGAGCAGATCCGCAGTGCGTTGGCTGCCTTCGGCTTGGGCTGTGCGAGCAGCGAGCGCAATCGCGAGCTTCAGTCCAAGGATGTCTTGGACCGCCCCGTCTTGAAGCAAGCGCTCAAGACGGCGTAGTTCGGAGTCTTGAGCATCGACGAGACGGCGACGGGATGACGCGAGTTCCGCGGCGGTTCGTTGGAGGTCGGTGTCCAGACGGAGTTTGGTGACCACGAGAGCAGCAGATCCAGCGAGGTCGCTAGCGAGACGGAGCTCGGCTGGTCGCAAAGGCGTTCCGGGCGGCGATTCGACGGTGAGGGCACCAAGGGTCTCGCCATCGTGCTCGATGGGGACAACGACTCCATCGAGCTCGTCGATCGAATTGACTCCTGCATCCGAGAGCTCGGGATCGCTGGCCGCAAGGACCAACCCGTTAGTGCCGCTCGTGAGCCACACCTGAGCACGCTCGGCACCGGTGCCCGCACGCAGGTGGAAGGCCATACGGTCAAGGAGCCCCGATTCCTCCTCAGCGTTAGGAAGACTTCGGGTCAGATCAGACAGCACCTCATACGGGACCGCCCTCTTGCCGTACACCATCCGGTTCGCCATTCGCTGCACCCGATCGCGAGCAGGCTCGAACAACACCGCCACAATCGTCGTCGCCACAATCGCCAGCACCACATCCGACCCAGCAATCAAGGAACCCAACGTCCCCACCACGACCGCATAGACGGCTGTGATGAAGACGGCCAATGCGCCAAAAACAATCGACCGACTGATCACCACATCGATGTCGAACAGGTTGTACCGAAGAATCGCAACACCGATCGCCGCCGGAATCATGGCCAGGCCTACGGCCACGACAGTGGCCTGGAGCAGGGAATCAGTACCTCCTGTGCCCGCGGCGGCCACGACGACCGATCCCACAGCGGTGCCATAGGCGAGCCATTTGAGCTGCCGACGAGCTACGCCTCGAGAACGTCGGAACCGGAGGATCACCGATGTTGCACCAAGTCCGAAGGACACCACCATCAGCCCAAAGAAGACGGCAGAAGCGATGTCGCCGACCGGTTGGGTTGCTTCATAGAGCGGGCTGGGAGCGAAAGCCTGATCGAGGTCACCGCCAAACCCACCGTTGAGCAAGCTGGCGAGTACCCCGGCTGCGGCCCCAATCCCGACAACCACCTCGGCAAGTCGCCAGGAGATGGTGAGCAGCCCTCCGTCGGGGAAACGCAGGAGAATGACTGGCACGAGCATCGTTCCCGCGACGGCCATCGCATGGCCGATCGCCTCGACGAGTGGCCAGTCACCTTCTCCGTAGCCGATCGAGATGGAGATGAGCAGGGCTCCCACACCGCCGAGGAGGGCAAAGCCGAGGAGCAGCCACCCGATCACGTTCCGAGACCGCGTCACGATGACCAGACCGACCACGCTCGAGACGACCCCGGGAATGACCCATGGACCTCTGGGGGCTTCAGTCGTGAGCACAACGACGATCTCGGCAGCGGTGGCGGCCCAGATGATGAGGGCGATCACCCAAGCCAACCTCGAAGCGGCCGAACCGGTCATGGCGTGACGCTGTCGATCGTGGCGGTTCCGGTGATGGTGGTGACTCCGGTGGGCGTGGAGGTGGTGGTGAGGGTGCCCTCGAGGACGTCGAGGCGGTCCCTCATCATGGTGTGTCCGGTGCCTGGCGGTGTGGTGGCTGAGTCGTAGCCGGGCGGTGGGTTGGTGACGGTGAAGCGAACGGTGCCGCGCGTTTCGGTGAGGTCGACTGTTGCGGTGGTTGCGGTGGTGTGAGCGGTGACGTTGTCGAGGGCCTCAACCATGCAAAAAAAGATGGTCGTTTCGATGTCCCGGTCGTAGCGGCCAATGTCGTAGTGCGCGATATCGACCGTGATGGGGAGTCGACGCGCGTGGGCGGTGATGGCAGCGACGAGTCCTTCGGCCTCGAGGAGGGGTGGGTAGATTCCACGGGCAAAGGTACGCATCTCGTCGATGGCGTGATCGGCGTCCCGAGAGATGGTGTCGAGGGCGGTAGCCGTGCCTGATGCGGCGTCGCGTTCAGCAATCTGGCGTGCGATTCCGAGTTTCACCTTCACGGCAACGAGATGCTGTTGAGCGCCATCGTGGAGGTCCCGTTCGAGAGTGCGGCGGGTGTCGTCTTGCACCTTGACGATACGCCGTCGAGACCCACGCAATTCGTCGACGCGGCGGCGAAGGGCATCAGTGAGTTGTTGGTTTCGCAACGCAAGACCCATCCCCGAGGCAACCTGGTAGGCAAGGCGTTCGTCGTCGGCCGACAAGCGTTGCGATCTTGGAGCGATGAGGGTGACGGCACCCATGACC
>JBPCTU010000379.1:0-4196 GCA_051011515.1 Acidimicrobiales bacterium | reverse complement strand
CGCCTCATGCACAGCCGAGGGGTAGCGGTTCTGCCTGAGAACATGAGCCAGGAACGCTTCGACTGGTTGGACAAGTGGGTCCCCAACCCCGAAGACGTCATCCGCACCCCCGGCTCCGAAAGCAACGTCAAAGAGATATACGACGCATGTAATGAGCTCGACCTCGATCCAGGCAACTTCATCCTGAATCAGTTCTCCGAGTTCGCGAACCACGTCGGTCACTACACGGTCACTGGGCGAGCGCTCGGACACGTCTTCGAGACGCTCCACGCCGACAACGACAAGCTGCGGCTTGCCGCAGTCACCTCGGCGTCGGGGTCGGCAGGAACGCTGGCGATGGGTGACCGCCTGAAGAACGACTTCGGGGCGAAGATCGTTGCCGTCGAAGCCCTCGAGTGCCCGACGATGCTCTACAACGGTTATGGCGAGCACAACATTCAGGGCATCGGCGACAAACACATCCCGCTGATCCACAACGTCATGAACACCGACGTGGTCGTCGGGATCACAGATGCGGCCACCGATGGTCTGAACCTGGTCTTCACGACCGATGTCGGCAAGGAGTACCTCGTCAACAGCATGGGGGTCGCGCCCGAGATCGTCGAACAGCTCCGCCATTTCGGGTTCTCGTCCATATGCAACATGCTGGCCGCGATCAAAACAGCCAAGCAGCTCTCACTCGGCCCCGACGACGTAGTCATGTCGGTAGCCACCGATGGGTCGGAGCTATATGTCAGCGAGAAAGAGCAGTTGTTGGCGAGCGCCTACCCGGACGGATTCAGTGCGATCAATGCCGCCGAAATCACCGCCCAGCACCTGGTGGGCGCGGACAACGAACACCTCGAGGAGCTCGACTCGACAGGTCGCGACCGCATCTTCAACCTCGGGTATTACACCTGGGTCGAACAACAAGGCGTAACCATCGAAGACTTCGACACCCGACGGGACCAGGCATTTTGGCGCGATCTCCAAAACATGGCTCCGGGGTGGGACGCCATGATCGACGACTTCAACGCTGCGACCGGCGTCACTGTGGGATGAACCAATCCTGGCTCGACACGCCACCCGGAGCCGAGTGGCCCGATTCGACCGAGCCGAACCCCTTCATCAGATATCGGCGGTTGCTCTGGTCATGGCATCGAGCGATCGAGTCGGGCTGGAGTGACGAGGACTTCGTTGAGCGCGTCACATCGCTCGATGAGGTCTTGGCGAGTTCAGGCGTTGGTTTCACCGTCACTCCTACGGGTTGGGCCGACGCCCTCGCCGGCGAAGGGAGTGTTGCCCGAGTGCTTGCCAAGGACGAGACCCACAACGTCAGTGGGTCGCACAAGGCCCGTCACCTCATGGGGCAGCTTCTCCATCTCGCCATCGATTCCGAGTCAACCGACCAACGGTTGGCGATCGCGTCCTGTGGCAATGCCGCTCTAGGAGCAGCGACCGTTGCTCACGCGGCTGACCGGCCGCTGGACGTGTTCATCCCGACGTGGGCCGATCCGTTCATCGTTGCCATGCTCGAGGATCTTGATGCGTCCATCCATGTGTGTCGCCGCGGCGAGGGCGAGTTCGGGGATCCGTGCATGCGGCGTTTCCTGGAGGCAGTCGCAGAGGGTGGTGTTCCTTTCGGTGTACAGGCGACCCAGAACACCTGGACCCTCGATGGCGGGCGGACAATCGGATGGGAGCTCGCCGATCAGCTACGTCATCTGGACAGCTCACCGGGGCCAGGCCACCTGTTGGTACAGGTCGGTGGAGGAGCCCTCTTGGTGAGCTGCACGATCGGTTTGTTGGAAGCAGTAGAGAAGGGCCGGATCGCCACAACACCCCGCATCTGGGCAGTTCAGGCCGAAGGATGTGCACCCTTCGACCGGGCCTACACAGGAGTGTCCACCTCAGGCACAATCGACGATCGGCTGGCCGATGCAGTTGCCAGAGCCGACGAGCTCATGTTCCCATGGGTCGAGCCGTCCAGCGCCGCCACCGGGATCCTCGACGACATCACCTACGACTGGCTGGGTGTGTTGCGCGCGGTGCTGGCTACCGGAGGCGGTTCGATCGTGGCCACCGAACAAGAGGTGTTGCTGGCCAACGAGCGTGCTGGCGACCTATTCGACGCCGATCACACCGGGACTGCTGGTTATGCCGGCGTCCTGGCCGGCGTCCGCCAGGGGGTACTCGATGCGGACCAGTCGGTGGCGGTGCTGATGACCGGAGTGCGGCGGCAGGCTGAGGTCTGAGCTGGGGCCGCTTCGCGCTCGCGAATGGTCAAGAGGGCACTACACCGCCGGTGATCGGGAGTACCAACCACGACCGGCCCGGGGGCACCGTCATCTCTTCCCCATCGGCTCCCGTGAGGGTGAACCATTCGGTTTCGGTCTCGCGAGCCCAGGTGCCTTGTTCCATCTTGCCTCCCGAGAACACCCACGCCGGCCCCGAGCCGACGGTGTTGGAGATCGGGATCGTCGAGCCCGCGCCGCCACCGTTGCTGGAGAAGACGCTCATCTCGAGCATCACCAGGGTGTCGGCAGTGATCTGCTGGGGCACGTTTTCGTCGTCAAAGTAGTTGTGAGGTGTGTCGAAGGTCGATCGTGCGTATTCGGACCCAGTCCAAGTCCATTTCACGACATACCCGTTTCGCCAGTTGGTCGTGATCAGGGTTGCATCGCCGGCGTCGGGTCCGAGCTCGCCGAAGTTCCAGATGGGTTCCAGCGGAGCTTCATAGTCTCCACGACCGTCCAGAGTCCTGAACACGGTGGTGTCCCCGTAGAGGTTGTGGGGCGCGAACCTGCTGCTGATTCGGAATGATCCCCGAGGCTCCACGAAATAGTTGACGTTGGACGCGTTGCCGATCGCTGCCACCCAGGGCTGACCGCCCGAATTGACGAAGCTCGATGCCCACGAGTTCTGGACTGCGAAATCGGTCGGGCGCATCGACCGGATCGGGCCAAGGAACTCGGCGTCGTTGTAGTGCCAGACCGACAGGAACCGAGTGATTCCCTCTACCCAGATTTCGATCATCATGTCGGCGTGTTGGATGCCTGACTGAGGTCTCGCGGAGTCGGCGTTGTCGATCTTGACGGTGAGGATCCGATCGTTGATTGGGCCGTCGACATCCATGCCGTTGAGCGGTGAAATCGGTCCGGGCGTCGGTGTTGGTGCCGGTGTGGATGTTGGTGCCGGGGTCGCTGTCGGCGTTGGCTCGGGTGTTGCGGTCGGTTCGGGCGTAGCGGTAGAGGCCGGGGTTGGAGTGATGTCGAGGGCGACCGTGTCGTCTTCGTCGGGGCCATCGGCAGACAGGACCGCCGCCCCGATGATGGCGATGACGACCACTCCGATCGCCAACCATCCCCAGACCGACTTGAACGGGCGCGCGAGCGTTTCGAGCATGGCAGGAAAGAGTAGACCCGCCGCGCCGTGATCCCCCGTCAATCCACTTCAGAGATGGGTGCATCCGCCGGCCCGTACACAGGCGCGTTGGTGGTAATCGCAGCCCACCGGCGAGTCCCGTACTCGAAATGCCACCATTCGCATTCGAGAACGACGAACCCCTCGCTGCGCATCAGCCAGTAGAGCCAGCGGCGCAGGTCACGATCCACTCCGACTGTTGTCTCCAGAGCGGCGGCGCGGGCGAGGTCGGTGAAGTCGTCGAAACCGGTGCCCAACGCCAAGGGTGTGTCGTCGAGCGTCAGGCTCAGGTCGACGGTTCCGCCCGTCAGGTGCGGCGGAGGAGTTCTGGGGTCGGAGTCAGGCATCGACACGAACCCCGGAGGCAGGTTCGGATCCGAGTAGGCGGCGTCATAGAGTTCTGCCTGAAGATCGAGCGGTCGCCATGCGTCGAAGACACACAAACCCCACCGGTCCGGTAGACCGTGAGCGATCGCGTACAACCGCTCAGCGGCTCCGACTCGGAGCCAGGTCCCAGGTCGCGCCCCGCCCCATCCGGCGAGCCGATAGTTCTGCAGCGTCTGGATCTTGGGGTGTGATAGCTGAACGAGCTTCTCGGTCGAGTTCGTGTCAACCAACGGCAACGTTTCCGGTTCGATGAGAGCGGGAAGCGGTTTTTGGCGAGGCGGGGCGACACCGACTTCAGAGCAGGCCAGCTTGCCGGGCTGGGTCAGCAGAGGCTCATCGAATCTGGGCACCAGGGAATCCTAAGCCCGCATAGGCTCACCACGATGACAGATGCAGACGTCATGGTC
>JBPCTU010000378.1:0-3814 GCA_051011515.1 Acidimicrobiales bacterium | reverse complement strand
TGGGACCCGGCTCAGTTCTGGGATGCAGCGGCCCCCGTCGTCTACGACATCGGCAACTACAAGATCTACGACGTGGCCGCCTTCAAGAACCAGTGACCTTCTTACGATCGCCGCGAGGCGCCCCCGTTGTTGATTGCGCCGTTAGTACCGTTGTGTTGGACCACATGTTATGAGTGACGACCGTTCGTTGACCGACCCTGCCGCTCTCGATGTGGCTGAACCCGAACCGATACCGGGGCAGCTCAACCTGCTCGATGACGACCTGGCCAGATCGGCCGCGCCGAAGTGGTTCAACCTGCGAAACGTGGCGATCGGTTTGGTGGTGTTGGCATTCGTCAGCCGGCTGGCGGCACTCGGCGCTCGGGCATTTCACCACGACGAGAGCCTCGACGCCTGGTTCTCGTGGCGGTTCCTCGAAGGCACCTTCGACGGCTACGACCCGGTGTATCACGGCCCGCTCCGTTTCTACATCACCGGTGCATTCTTCTGGCTCTTTGGCGAGTCGGAGACAACGGCCAGACTGCTCGCTGCGCTGGCAGGAGCGGCCGTGGTCGGGTTGATCTGGTGCTGGAGGCGCGAGTTAGGGTCCGTCGGCACCGTCGCCGCCATGGCCCTCGCAATAATGAGCCCATCTCTGCTCTATTTTTCGCGGGTAGGGCGTGAGGATTCGTTCTTCCTGGCATTGACGTTCGCCAGCGTCATTGTCTTCGTCTCATTCCTCACCAGGCCCAAACCGTGGCATCCCACGGCGATCTTCTGCTTCCTTGTGGCGGCGCTCGCGGTGAAGGAGTCCGTTTTCATAACGGTCTTCATCTTCGGCGCGTTCGGGATGGTGCTGTTGACCCAGGAGTTGCTCCTCGCTCCGGGTCGAGGAGCTCACGGCGACTCGGCCACCGATGAGAGGGATCCGAACCTTGTGCGCCGAATCACGCTGCTCGGCGGTCTTGGACTCATGATCGTGGCGTTCGGTTTCGGCGAACCGATCTTTGTGAGCTTGGGGACCTACGGGCTCGTGCTCGGCGCCGCTCTGGTTTATGGCGCAGTATCGGCGGTCGGGCGCGGCGTCGATGTGAAGGAAGTCCCGGTCCTCCGGTCAATCGTCGCAGTGCCGTTCTACTGGTGGCTCGTTGCGGTCTGGTCGGCGATCTTGTTGTTCGTAGTCGTGTTCACGCAGTTCCTGACCAACTTCGACGGCGCGGGCACCGATTCGGCGCCATACGGCTCGATCGAGAACGGTTTGCGAGCTGGCTTCGAGTACTGGCGGGGGGAACAGGACACGGTGCGGGGGGATTCCCGCTGGTACTACTACCTCGCAGTCATCCCGGCTTACGAATGGTTCATCCTTGCGTTGTCCGCCATCGGCATCGGACGGGTGATTCGCCGACCGACGTTGGTCGGCCAGACCCTCGTGTGGTGGGGGGTTGGCAGTTTCGCAGCACATTCGTGGGCGGGTGAGCGGATGCCCTGGCTGATCATCCACCCTCTGCTGCCGTTCGTGCTCCTCGCGGGCCTGGGCGTACAGGTGTTGTGGGATCACCGCCGCGGATCGTGGGTGTCCGGTGCCAGGCGGCCAGTTGCAGTCGTCGTGGGAGTTGTTGTGGGTTTCGGATTGTTGTGGACGCTCAATGCGAGCATCCAGGCGTCCTATACCGACCGTGGGGGCCAACCCCAGGAGTTGTTCGTGCAAGCCGGGCAGGCCACCCAAGAGGTGCCCGAATGGGTTGATCGCCTGTACTTGCTCGATCGCCTGGTGATGGCCGAAGAGGGTCGCCATCTGACCGTGAGCATCGACTCCGACGTCTACTGGCCCTACGGCTGGTACCTGCGAGACTTCCCTACCGGAACCTTCGCTGTCATCGAGGCCGACAGCGACGCGCCCGACACCGATGTGATTTTCGTTCCACACTGGGAGCAAGGTCCCATAGGCGCTCAGCTGGTGGACACGCACACGACACTGCCTTACGAACATCGGTGGTGGTGGGTACCTGACTTCCTGGTTGGCCCCCAGTCGTGGGGCCGCTGGCTGTGGGATCGTCAGCCATGGGACGGGACCGTCGAGAACCCGTCTGATTGTCCGGGTTCCCTGGTGGGTCAGGTCTTCGTACGCAATGCAGTGTTCCAACTGGAGCAGCAGTACTTTGCGTCGAACCCGCCTGTTCCAGCACCCAAACCCGACTACGAAGGGCCCTGTCAGCGGCCTGACACGTTGGCGATGGGTGGCTAGTCAGCTCCCAACGCGACCGCTTCGAGATCCGCCAGATCCGCTCCTGGCCACAGTTCTGCGGTGTCGACTCGGTAGATCACGTTGTTGCCGGAGACGAACACGACCTCGAGGGCGGGGTGGGCGGCCAAGATGGCCAAGGTCTCGGGAGATCCGAATCGATGTTCCTGGGTGCCGACGATCACGTAGCCGACTCGGTAGGTCCGTAGGAAGCCGCTGACCTCATCAGCGTCGTTGGTGGTGTAGAAGGCCTGAACGTCTCGTTTCCGTTCGTCAACCAAGAACTGGTAGTCCCAGCGCTGCTGTTTCTGATGCCAGTCCCAGCCCAGAACCGTCGGGATACCAGTGTGGATTGCCATCCGGGCATTCCAGTCGTATCCGTCACCGGTCCATTCGACGAGCCCCGGTGTCCCGCGAACGTTCTCGCGGAGCCATTCGATCAGAGGTAGATCTGTTCCCAGCGCAACGGTGATGTCCTCTCCGGATCCGTCGGGGTTGGAGCGCCGGATGGTTGGGTCGGCGTCGAGGTAAGCGAGTCCATCGAGCGTCACCGGGAGTTCGGCGAAGCGGGTTTCGAGTCGAGTGCGGGTGGCCAGAAGTGGGTAGGCGAGGCCGGCGAGCAACAGGGCAACCACGGTGAGAGCCCACACGTTTGCCCGCCAAGGGCGAGCGGGTTGGAGTTCGATTCTCGTCGGGTGACTGGCTGACGGAACGCGCACCGGCCGTTCGGCCAGGACTCTCCCCACTTGCCAGATGGCGAACCCTCCGGCCAGGGCGAAGTACTGCCAGGACTGGAGCCAGAACTTGAAGACGGTGTTCATCCGCTGGATGTCGTTCTGGACCGTGATGAGGTCCACGCCTCCGGCGATCGCGAAGGCGAGCGTGAACAGCCCGGTGGCCATGATCCGGCCGAGGTCGGACTCGGGTCGGCGGATTTCGACCAGAAAGAAGTATCCGAACACCACGAGGCCGAGTACGGAGATGGTTGCGGCTCCAGTGCTGAGGAGTCCGGTGACCACGACCACGCCGGCTGCGAGTCCCAACCAGGCGCCCTTTCGCACCGCGCCATTCCAAAGAACTGCGGGAAGGGGCCCTGGGGACGGCTCACCGAGCTTCACGCGCCGACCCGTGTCGACCGCCAGCGCTGCCGCCATGGCTACTGCAATCACCAGAAAGATTCCCCAATGAACCGCGAAGTCATCCAACGGAGACCCGGCGGCTGCGGCCTGGAGGCCGGTATCGATCGATTCGCTGTTCTCGAGATAGGGCCAGAACAAGATCACGTGGGTGAGGGCGATCAGCCCGAGACTGAAGGCTCCGTTCAGGACACGTGCTCTAGCGGCGGGCGCCAAGGCCGCACTCGTCAACAACACGACGCCCGCTACCAACAGCGCGACCAACGCAGGCGTTCCCGGTCCACCCCAGTTCGACAGCCCCGCAGCTATCGACGCGGTACCCGCGACGAGCGCGACGTTGCGGCTGCTGCTCGAACGCAACGACGCCTGCTTCACCGGGGACAACAGGCCTCCAACGAACACAGCCGCACCGGCGACGATGAGTGTGCTCGGTAGGTCCCAGGTGTTCACGGCGCGT
>JBPCTU010000377.1:0-3507 GCA_051011515.1 Acidimicrobiales bacterium | reverse complement strand
GACGACGATGTCGCGGAAGTGCTCTCCATACCGCTGGGTATGACTCAGATCGCCATGATTCCCGTGGCCTGGGCGAAGGGGACCGAATTCAGTCGAGCCCCGCGTTACCCGGCTAGAGAGATCGCGTTCATCGATCAGTACGCCCATACCTGGGAGCGCGGGCCGAGCGACCCACCCAAGTTGAGCGATGGACCGGGAACGATTGTCGAGATCGACATCGATGCCACACCTGGTGGAGTTTGGCCCTTTGTCAGCGACATCAACTTCCCCGCCGAGTTCAGCGAAGAGTTCCTGGGCGCGCAGTGGAGCCAAGAAGGCGTTGAGGCCACCATTGGGTCAGAGTTCATCGGTTCGAACACGCACCCCGCAATTGGCGAATGGGAGATCCCTTGTGTCGTCACCCACTACCACGCCAAACGCGAGTTCGGATGGGCGACCAGAGACGCTGAGAACCCCGGCGCTCGCTGGAGATTCGAGCTCTCCGCAATTGCCGGTGCTTGCCGGTTGCGTTACTCGGTGGCCTTGGGGCCAGGGCCGTCGGGGTTGACCCGCGGCATAGAGGCCAAGCCAGACCGGGAACCTCAGATCATCTCCAATCGCCTCGATCAGTTGAGAAGCAACATGCAAAACGTGATCGAAGGGATCAAGCAGGCGGCGGAGCAAACCGCCGGGTGAGGATGACCGTTGTGGTCATCAACGCGATCAGCACAACCGTGCCGATCATGAACGGTGTCATGCTGTCGGTCACCTGACTGCTGAGGATCGCACCGGCGACAGCACCCCCAGCCATACGGACAGCACCGGTTACCGATGACGCGGTACCCGCGATGTCGCCGACTGGTCCCATGGCGACCGCCGTCAGGTTGGGCATCAAGAACAAGAACGTCGCCAACATGACCCCGAACAGTGGCATGAAGACCCAGAAGTTCGGATCTCCGTCGGCACCTAGCGTGATGATCAACAAGAGCAAGGAGAGCGCCGACACTGCGACCAGGGCCCGGGAGATGACCCCTTCAACACCAAGGATCTCCACCAACCTGCCGTTCGCCAATGCCGCCACCGCGAAGATGATGGCGATGCCACCGAAGATGAATGGAAACTGGTCGCCCCGGCCGAAGATGTCACTGATGATCAGTTCGCTGCTGGCCAGGTACGCGACGAAGACTCCCTGCAAGAAGATTGTCGCGCCCGAGTAGCCGGCCGTTACAGGTGTGCGGACGACCCGCGCCATACCACTGGCCGTTGTCTTCAACTCGAGCGGTCGTTGCTCTGCCGGGTCGAGTGTCTCGGGGAGCCGCAACATCCAGAAGCCAAGTGCGATAGCGGCCAAGACACAGAACCAGAACACAGACTCCCAGGGCAACACCGCGATGAGACCTGCGCCAAGGGTCGGGGCGAAGACAGGCACCAAGACGAAGACCGCGAAGACCTGCGACATCGCCTTGGCCATCTCGTTTCCTTCGAACCGGTCGCGCACGATGGCAACGGCGACTACGCGCGTACCCGATGCTCCGACGCCCCACACGAACCGGGCCACCAGCAACAGCTCGAAGCTGCCGGCTAGCGCTGAACCAACGCCACCGATGACATAGATCACGAGGCTGAGATAGACGATCGGCTTGCGCCCGAACCGGTCTGCCAATGGGCCGTAGACAATCTGGGCGAGCGCCATACCGAGGAAGTAGACGGTGATGATGCGGCCGACTTCGTTGGAGCCTTCCCCGAGGTCGAACGCGACTCTGATCTCGTCGAACGCCGGGAGCATGATGTCGATGGCAAGTGCCGTCATAGCCATCAGCCCCGAGAGAAGAGTGAGCAGTTCTCGGCGCGACACGTGCTTCTCTTGGCCAGCTACTTCGGTTGATGAAGCCGGCGCGGACATCGGCTCACCTTAACGGCGCGGGGTTGTACACCAGCCCTCGTGGGCGTGTGTCAGCCTGCCGTTGGCTCAGCCAGGATGGACCGATACACGTCGACGGCCTTCTCGAGCTCGGCGATCTCGACCCACTCGACGGCTTGGTGAGCCTGATCGATAGAACCTGGGCCGAACACGACCACCTGTCCCGAGGTTGAGCCGTACATGAGGGCATTGCTGCAGTAGTCGGCAGTGCCGGCATGGCCCCCGCCCAGTTCGGAGAGCAACTCGACCACTTGGCTGTCGGCGTCCTCGTAGAACGCAGAGAACCCTCTTCCGTACGGGGTCGTGACTTCCACTGAGGCAGGCCGGGCCGCTTCGGCCACCACCTCAGTCAAGCGACTAAACACGGCGTCGGGATCTTCGCCAGGAACGACGCGCCTATCGGCGTAGACGTCGCAGTGGTCGGGGATGATGTTGCGCCCCAATCCCGCGGCGATCTCGGTGACCGCGATCGTCGCGAGCCCGACGGGCGTGCTCGGTGTCTCTGACGCGAGTCGCTCGTGCTCGACATCGAGCGCGGCCACAACTCTGGCGGCGGCGCTGATGCTGTTCTCGCCAAGGTGTGTCATGGCCGAGTGTGCCGCATGCCCCTGGATCGCGATCTCGAGACCGACCGTCCCCTTGTGACCGTGAACCGGAGCACACGAGGTGGGCTCGGCCACAATGATTCTGTCGACCTGCTGGCCGCGTTCCGCCAACCAGGCTGCGTATCGTTCGGCGCCCAGGAACCCGCCCATCTCCTCGCTGACCGTGCCCACCAAGTTCAGGGTCGGCACCGTCCTCCGGCCGTCTCGGGCCAGCTCTTCGAGGACCGACAGGACCACGGCAAGGGTTGCTTTGGTGTCGACCGAGCCCCGGCCATAGACCCGCCCATCCTCTATGGCTCCGTCAAATGGGTCCCGGGTCATGTGCTCGACGCCGACGGTGTCGAGATGTACGTCGACGGTGAGCGCCTTGTCGGACTCGCCTTCGAAACGTGCGTAAACATTCGACCGACCGCCGACCACCTCGTCGAGAGTGACGTCGGCCCCCATCGAAGTGCACCGATCGGCCATCCACTCAACCAAGGGCGTCTCGGCGCCGTCCCCGGACCGGGGCCCGGCTTGCAGCGGGTTGACGCTGGGGATTCGCACCAGCTCGGCGACGCGTTCTGCGATGGATTGGGACATCACGCCTCCTCGTCGCACCCTACCCCGCCCGGTCAGGTCGGCTCAGAGGTTCTGAGCCATACCAACCATCTGCTGCGCCACGGGTGCGGCCGGCGGATGGTGCCTGGCCGCACGCACGTCACGGGCCAGCCGTTCGAGAATCGACCTCCGATGAAATGCCCGGCCGCCCACGATCGCTACCGCATGGTCGACGACTTCTACGGCCGACTTCGTAACGGCCTCTTTCATCGAGATGGCCAGCGCGAGCGCCTCGGTCGTGTCTTCGGTGGCCTGTATCGCAGCCGTGGTGTGCTCGAGCACCGCAGAAGCGGTGAGATGGGTGATCTCCAACTCGCCCAGGAGTGTGTCGGTGAGAACATCGTCTCTCGAGGTGGACTTCGATCCGGACGTGAGCGATTCGCGTGCTACCTCACGGGCCCT
>JBPCTU010000376.1:0-3592 GCA_051011515.1 Acidimicrobiales bacterium | reverse complement strand
ACCCTCGAATCAGCGCGACCACGGCTAAGCCACAGCCCACCGTTGCGGCCACCCAAGCGCTCCTGCCAGCGTGAAGTGTCCCCCCGTGCGCGCTTTACGCTGGCAGAACCCTCGAATCAGCGCGACCACGGCTCAGCCACAGCCCACCGTTGCGGCCACCCAAGCGTTCCTGCCAGCGTGAAGTGTCCCCCTGTGCGCGCTTTACGCTGGCAGAACCCGTTGTTGGACATTCGCCCGGGTTGGGGTGCGTCCTCAACCGCGTCCTCGTTCCGCCGACAGTAAGGAGCACAGGCCACAGGCGGAATTGAGCGAGGGACGAACTACATGCAGATCGCCATTGCGGGCTCCCAGGCGGAGTTCACCGAGCGAGTCTCGGGCGTACTCGGAGCAGGCACGAAGATCGTGCCCTGCTCTGTCGAGTCGCTCAGCGAAGGCAGTGCCGGCGACTTCGATGCCATCATCCTCGGCTCCGAGATTCCGGTACAGGACGCACTCAAGACCGCACAAACTCTCGACAGCACTCGACCCGACATCGGCGTCGTGGTTGTCGCAGAACCGCACCCACGCGTGCTTCGAGCCGCACTACTGGCAGGCGCCCGCGACGTGTGGAGCCCCGACATGGAGGTCGGCGAACTCCAGATGAGCATGGAGCGGGTGTTGGCCGCTAGCGCAAGGCGCAAGACCGCCACGGTGACGTCCTCCGCTCCCACAGCTCGCACCGGGCACCAAGTCATCGTTGTGCTGTCGCCCAAGGGCGGCGCCGGCAAGACGACGATCGCCACAAACCTCGCAGCTGGAGTTGCCATGGCCACCGATGAGCCGGTTGGTCTCGTCGACCTGGACCTGCAGTTCGGCGACGTGGCGCCCGCCTTGGGGCTGGCGCCCGAGCACACGATGGCCGATGCCATTGGGGTGCTGGACAACCCGACCGCCCTCAAGACGATGCTCGCGCCTCATCGGTCCGGGGTGCATACGCTCTGCTGCCCCGAGAACCCTGCCGATGCCGACCGTGTCACACCCGTTGCCTCGACCCGCGTGGTCGAGCTGATGGCAGCCGAGTTCCGCACCACAGTCATCGACACCGCCGCCGGTCTCGACGAGCACACACTCGGCGCCCTGGACATGGCCACCGATCTGTTGATGGTCTCGACCACGGACATCTTCGCCATCAACGGCACCCGAAAGCTGCTCGACATCCTCGAACAGATCGACTTCGGCGAACCGGACCGCCACCTCGTACTCAACCGGGCGAACGCTCGCGTAGACATCGAGCGCCCAGAGATCGAGAAAACCCTCAACTGGAGCATCGACGTCGAGATACCGAGCACCAGAGCCGTGCCTCTGGCAATGAACCGTGGCGACTCGCTCTACGAAGTCGGCCGTGTCGCCCGCAGACCAATGGTAGAGCTCCTCTCACGGTTCATCGACGTGAACAACGGTGGCGACTTGCGGCGCGTCGGCCGATGAGACTCAGCGACCGCTTGGGGCACGACCTGGAGCAAGCCTCTCCGTCGTCTCTGGCGAGCCAGCAGTTCGAGCCCGAACCTGCGAAGGAAGACGCGAACGACCCGCTGGGGAACCTCAAACTTCGGGCTCAGGAGACCCTGTTCGAGGTGTTGGGTGACAGCGTCACCAAACAGAACATGGGTACCCCGGCCATGCAGCGCGAGATCAACTTGCTGCTCGACCAGATCATCGCCGAAGACAAGGCGCTCCTGTCTCGTACAGAACGAAAGGAACTGATCGACTCGGTCACCGACAACCTCTTGGGGCTCGGCCCGATCCAGCGCTACGTCGACGACCCCACGGTCACCGAAATCATGGTCAACGCCCCGGACTCGATCTACATCGAGCGCCACGGCCGGATCGAAGAAGCGGACGCATCCTTCTACTCGGACGCTCACGTGCGGACCACCATCGAACGAATCGTCGCTGCGATCGGTCGACGTATCGACGAGTCGACACCGATGGTGGATGCCCGCCTGGAGGACGGCTCGCGGGTCAACGCCGTGCTACCGCCCCTGTCGATCGACTCGCCGACGCTCACAATCCGAAAGTTCGCCGACGTCCCGATCGGCATCGATCAGCTGATCGCCTACGGGACCCTCTCAGCGGAAACGACCGACTTCCTTCGCGCCTGTGTGCGGGGCCGCTGCAACGTGTTCATCAGCGGTGGCACGGGATCGGGCAAGACAACCCTGTTGAACGTCCTCTCTTCGTTCATCCCCGAGGGAGAACGCATCATCACCATCGAGGACACGGCCGAGCTACGGCTTCAGCAGCGTCACGTCGTCCGCATGGAGGCCCGCCCGGCAAACAACGAGGGAGCCGGCCAGGTCGACATCCGCGACCTCGTTCGCAACTCGCTGAGAATGAGGCCCGACCGGATCGTCGTCGGGGAATGCCGAGGTCCCGAAGCGCTCGACATGCTCCAGGCCATGAACACCGGCCACGAGGGTTCGATCACCACTCTCCACGCAAACAGCACACGTGACGCACTCGCCAGGGTCGAAACGATGGTGCTCATGTCGGGAATGGATCTCCCGTTGCGGGCCATCCGTGAACAGGTCTCGAGCGCCGTCGACCTGGTTGTGCACGTCGCCCGCCTGGGTGACGGTCAGCGACGCATCGTCGAGGTGTCCGAGGTTGTGGGCATGGAGGGTGACGTCATGCAGATCAACCCCATCTTCGAGCTCGATTGGGATGCCGGCCGCGACGAAGCCGGTGCGCTGGCGGGCGGTCTACGACCAACCGGAATCAGACCGCGCCTCGCCGACCGCCTCGAACAACACGGACTTCCGCTTCACCCCAGCCTGTTCGAGACCGAAGTCTGACGGTCCCGGCCGCTTAGCGGCTGCTAGAGGGCAGCCACGATCTCGGCCATCAGCTCGCCCGCCTCGGTGGGGTTCTGCCCGACCCGTACGCCGGCGTCCTCCAACGCATCCATCTTGGCCTGAGCGGTGCCCTTGCCACCCGAGACAATGGCGCCTGCGTGGCCCATCTTCTTTCCTGGCGGCGCGGTCACGCCGGCGATGTAGCTGCTGACAGGTTTGGTCACGTTGCTCTTGATGAACTCAGCCGCCTCTTCCTCAGCAGAACCGCCGATCTCGCCGATCATCATCACCGCTTTGGTTTCGGGGTCGGCTTCGAACGCCGCGAGACAGTCGATGAAGCTCGTTCCCGGAACCGGATCGCCGCCGATGCCGACACAGGTCGTCACGCCGATGTCCTTCTGCTTGAGCTCGTAGAGGGCCTGGTAGGTCAGCGTCCCCGAGCGGCTGACGATGCCGACGGGTCCACCTTCCTTGGCGATGTGGCCGGCAGTGATGCCGATGTTGCACTTGCCCGGGCTGATGATGCCAGGACAGTTGGGGCCGAGAAGCTGTACGTCGGGGAAGTTCCGCTTGAGGTCGTTGTAGAAGTACGCCTCATCGTGGGCGGGCACCCCTTCGGTGATTGCGACGATGAATTCCACGCCGCCCTCTGCGGCCTCCATCACGGCACCCCGAACCCCTGGGGCTGGGATGAAGATGCAGCTAGCCGTGGCTCCGGTGGCTTCGACGGCTTCGCCGACATTGGCGTAGATGGGAAC
>JBPCTU010000375.1:0-2853 GCA_051011515.1 Acidimicrobiales bacterium | reverse complement strand
CTTCGAGGCCCAGATCCATGCGCGAAGGATAGGCGCCGACACGCCCGACCCTGAAGCCCGAGCGATAAACGGCAATGGGGCGCGCCCGTCCGGGCGGACTGGCCGCCGGCGTTGGCCCGGTATTGGTTAGAGGCTGGCGCCTGCGACGAACGTGAAGACGATGTAGGTGGCGTGACCGTCGAGTACCTCACACCCAAGATTGAAGATCGAGCCGTCGAGATCCAATCAACACTGGCCGAACGCGGCCAACATCGAGCCCCCTCAGTACCCGACCTACTCCTCGCAGCCACAGCCGAACTCGCTGGCCTCACGGTCCTCCACCTCGACAAGGACTTCGAGTTGATAGCGCAACTGACCGGTCAACCAGTCGAGCGCGTCGCAACCTCCTAACAAGCTGCAAACCCGTCCAGCGGCCAAAGTGTCGGAGGGGCGAGTCGTACCCTAACTCCACAGGCTGAGACTCCCTGGATCGACATTCCAGCAGCGGCGTGACCAGCCGAAACACCTGCTCGCCCGATACCACGGCTGCGAATCCAGCGCTCGACGACAGTGCTCATGAGCTCAGACCAGGGGTATGCGGGCGATCCGACGCACCGACGGTGGCGGGGTCAAAGGCGAAGTTGAACGTCGCCGGGGTCGACAGGGTTGCTCGTCGCGGCGTAGACGCCGAGCCAGAAGTCGTCCTGGTTTGCGGTCAATGCATCGTCGATTGCGTCGCTATAGGCCCCGAACAGGTCGGCGGTTGCCAGGACGTCGTGGCATGCCAGAGCGTCGACGACTTGCCGGAACAGGCTGCGGGCGCTTGGCCCGGCGAACTGAGCCGGTACGACTTCTGCGGGCAGGAGCGGGTCTTGCCGGAACGCGGCTTCGAATTCAGCGGCAGCTTCGAACGCCGCCCGGATGGCGATGCCAGGATTGTCCGGGACCGCACTGACCAATGGTTCCCATCGGTCGATGAACTGGACGTAGGAGTCGTGGACTTCCGACACGGGCCACACCAGGGACGCGACCGCTGCCTGGTCAGATGTGCCACCGTGGCGAACCGAGCTGGCCTCGAGTGTCGTCAGGCGATCGGCGACACCGTGCATGTGTGCGATCGATTCGAGCCAGGGCTCCCAGCCGAATGGCGACAAGTAGAGCCCACCGCTGAGTTGGCCGCCGAACAGGTCGATGATCTGTCCCCGTAGTGCGTCGCGCGCGGCGCGCTGGTCCTCGGGGATCTCGAAGGACGCGATATGCCAGACGCCATCCCAGGGGTCGAGGCCAGCGTCGGCACGATATGCCGCACCCGTCCATGCCAGGTCGGGAGACCGTTCTGCCAGCCCCTCGGCGCTGAGTTGGATCTGGGCACGCCGCCCTCGCCCCTCGACCTGCAAGAGGCCCGACTCGACAAGGCGTCTCAGTGCCAACCTCAGCTTGGTCGCGGTGAAGCCGGCGGCATCGGAAGCGTCGTACAAGGCCGACGCATCGAGATACCCGGAGCGATCGGTAAGGCTGAGAGTGACTGTCCGCGTCGGCGTCGCCAGCTCTGTTGTTGTCTGGGACCACATGGACGACAATATATCTGAAGCAAAACGTTTGAACCACTTACGACCGTTTGTAGTGTGAACGAATGCAACAGCTCTATCCCATAAACCCGCTGCGGGCGTTGCCAGCCGAGGCGTACCGCGAACCTGCCCATCTCGCCGAGATCGACCACATCTGGCGCAACGGCTGGGTCTTCGTGGGAACGTCCGACGAGGTTGCCGGACCGGGCGACTTCATGGCCATCGAACTCGGCGGCCAGCCGATCATCGTGCTGCGCAACCAGGCCGGCGAACTCGCCGCGCTCTCGAACATGTGCGCCCATCGCGGCACACTGCTCGTCGAAGGTGTCGGCAACACCAAGCGCTTCCAGTGCCCATACCACGCATGGACCTACCGCGATGACGGCAGCCTCCTGTCTGTTCCCCACGCCAACCGCGACGACGTCGACCGCGAGACCCACTGCCTCCCGCTATACCGCTGCGAGGAATGGCACGGCCTAGTGTTCGCGTCGATGAACCCCGACGCCGCTCCCCTGGTGAAACGCTTCGCCCACCTCGACCAGATCGCCACCAGAGCCGACATGGGCAGCCTCCATCACTGGACCACCGAACGCGGCGACGAGACTTGGGACGCCAACTGGAAGCTGGCCATCTCCAACGCCATGGAGAGCTACCACCTCTTCAAAGTCCATGCTGAGACACTCGAGCCCTTCACCCCGACAGCCGACGCCTACTACATCGTCGGCAACGCCGACGGCACCGCCACCGGCGGCAGCTCGACACGCGGCGACGACTACACGCTCCTAAGCCTCCCCCCAAACTTCGTCGGCGTTCTCACCAACGACTCGCTGCTCTGGCAGGCCGTGTTTCCCGTCTTCGCCGACCGAGCCCGGATCGTCACCGGCGCCGCATTCCGACATCCATCACCCGGCGCAAGCTCCGGCCTGGCGAAGTGGACCGGCAGAGCTGCAGCGAAAGCGGCAGACTACGCTCTGCCCGACTTTCTGCCCGAGGACAGGGACATCTGCGAACGAGGCCAACGCGCCGCGACCGGCCACTACACCCCCGGCGTCATCATCCCCATGGAACAGGTAATCGTGGACTTCCACCACTACCTCAACCGCCAGCTCCACGGCGCCGAGGTCCCGCCCGCACGCACATCCGAAGAAGTCGGCATCCCCCGCCACAAGGTGGAGGCGTCATGACCAGATCCGATCCTTCGTTGTGGCGCTACGTCGCGTCGGAATCATTGTGGTGGCTGGGCTGGTTCGCTTTCTCGTTCGTCATTGGCTGGGACATTGGCGACCAACTCGTCAGCCCTCTCTTC
>JBPCTU010000374.1:0-13308 GCA_051011515.1 Acidimicrobiales bacterium | reverse complement strand
CCCCCCGCCCCGCAATGTTCCCGCTCACGGTTCTGCCAGCGTAAATCGCGCACATGTGCGCGCTTTACGCTGGCAGGAAACCTCACTGGCCGCCGGGAGGGGTGGGCCCACCGCCTTTCGAGCAGAGCGATACTCAGGGGCGGCGTACACTTCTCGCGATGGCGGCAGCGCTCGATCCACTCCCCGGCTTCGCCGGCCGACCGGGACCCGTCCTCATCGTCATCGCGGACGGCGTGGGCATCGCTCCTGCCGGGCCGAGCAACGCAGTCACCGAGGCCGCCACGCCCACCCTCGACGCTTTGACTTCTGGGCCCATGTACACCGAACTGGCCGCACACGGCACCGCAGTCGGGCTGCCGAGCGACGACGACATGGGCAACAGCGAGGTGGGCCACAATGCGCTCGGCGCCGGCCGCATATTCGCCCAAGGCGCGGAGCTCGTGAACCGTGCCCTCGAATCAGGTGACCTGTTCCGATCACCTCACTGGCAAACTGCGCTCGAACGAGGCCGCACCGCCAAGCTCCACCTCATCGGACTCCACTCCGACGGCAACGTCCACTCTCACATCGACCAGCTTCACCAACTCATGGAGAACGCGGCCGCCAACGGGGTCGAGAACATCTGCCTACACATCTTGTTGGACGGACGCGATGTACCACCAAGATCCGCGCTCGACTACATCGCGCAGACCGAACAGCTCATCGAGAAGCTGAACGAGATTCATGGCTCGAACTCCCGGATCGCTTCGGGCGGGGGCCGGATGCGCATCACGATGGATCGCTACGAGGCCGACTGGCCGATGGTCAAACGCGGCTACGACTGCCATACCCACGGCATCGGGCGCACCTTCAGTTCCGCCGGCGAAGCCGTCACGTCGATGTACTCCGAGAGCGACGATGGCGATCAGTACTTGGCGGAGTTCGTGATCGTCGACGACGCAGGAGATCCAGTCGGAACCATCGACGACGGCGACGCCGTCATCCTGTTCAACTTTCGAGGCGACCGGGCCATCGAGATCTCCCAGGCCTACGAATCGGCAGAGTTCACCGGCTTTGACCGTGGCGATCACCCCGATGTCTTCTTCGCAGGCATGCTTCAGTACGACGGCGACGCGTTGGTACCGGAGAACTACCTGGTCGATCCACCTTCGATCGATCGCACAATGGGTGAGTTCCTGTGTGCCGAGGGTGTACCGAGTTTCGCGATATCCGAGACTCAGAAGTTCGGCCATGTCACGTACTTCTGGAACGGCAACCGCTCGGGCTACATCAACGAAGAGCTCGAGACCTACGTCGAGATACCGTCGGACAACATCGAGTTCGACGAGGCACCGGCGATGAAGGCAGCCGAGATCACCGACGCCACGATCGAACTGCTCGAGTCGGGTCAATACCGCTTTGGCCGTATCAACTTGGCCAATGGCGACATGGTCGGCCACACCGGCAACCTGGACGCTGCGATCCAGGCGATGCAGGAAGTCGATTCAAGTCTGGAAAGACTCGTGCAGGCAATCGACCAGCTACACGGCGTCCTCATCTACACCGCAGACCACGGGAACGCCGACATCATGTACACCGAGACAGCGGACGGCGAGCGAGTCGCCAAGACTTCCCACACGTTGATGAAGGTCCCGTTCGTCATCCACGATCCCGAATACGCCGGTGAGTACGAATTCGATCCTCCGCCCGAAGCCGGCCTGAGCAACGTGGCCGCCACCGCTCTCAACCTGCTGGGGTTCGCAGCGCCCGATGACTACCAACCAAGCCTGCTCCGGTTCTGACCGGGGGCCAGAACCAACCAGAACGCTGGTCAGCTCCTGCTTCGACGGCTCAAGACCGCCGTGGTGGCGAACAGGCCGGCGACGGTCATCGCACCCAGGACTACCCAAGCGGTGACCAGAGAGTTGTCGAAAGCCGACACGTAGCTGGCGGTCGCCGAATCGTCACCGATGATCTCGACAAGTCCCAACGTGTTGCCGAGCGCTTCGAAACCCCAGCGGTCTGCCAGGCCAAAACTCATGACCCGCCCTGCCGTCGCCATCTCGTCAATAGCGACGACTGCGCCGGCAAAAAGAACCTGAGGGAAGCACAACATCGGCAAGGCCATCGTGGCCTGTGACGCATTCTGGACCGCCGACGAGGCCAGCAAGCCCAACGACAACGCTGCGGTGGAGATGAGTTGCAGAGTCACCAGCAATTCGACCCAGGACACCGCCGACATCGCAGGCAGCCGATCGAGCGCCCTAAGCACAGCCAACATCACGACGTTGACCGCGAACAGGACTGGCACCAAGACCGCGATCTTGGAAGTGACATAGGCGCCCACCCGCAATCCACTGAAGCGCTCTCGAACGAAGATATTGAACTCGCCAACCACCTGGAGCAGGCCGTATGTGAGACCGAAGAAGAAGCTCGCGAACGCTATCCAGAACACTGTCTGGATCGCGGGCACCGGGCTCACCTGTTCAGGAGAGAAGGTGCCGGGACGAAACAGCACCGCCATCATGGCGACAACCATTGCCGGCGAACCGATCAGAATCGCCAACGTCAACCGGTTGTTGAGGAGGAGGTCGATTCCTCTTCTGGTGAGGGCGAACCACTGCCGACTGAAGCCGACACGCTTGGTTGGCCCATGGACGGGTTCGACATCTGCGGCGGGTGCGTCGAAGTCCGCTGTCAAAAAAGAGTCGAGCCGGTGGGCCTCGAATTGCCGGCCCAGTTCGACCGGGTCTTCACCGGCCATGACCTCATAGACCTCGGCCAGGCGCTCGACCCCGAAGTAGGCCAGAGCCTGCTCGGGACTCCCCTCGAATGCGAGGTGGCCATCACGAGCCAAGAAGACGATCCGATCGCAACGGTTCAGGTCGGCGGGCGAGTGAGTCGTCAGCACAACCGTCGTACCCGAAGCGGCCACCTGTCGAAGATGATCGACCACTCCGGCACTCGTAGCCGGATCCAACCCCGAGGTGGGCTCATCCAAGAAGAGCAACCGAGGATCGGTCAGCAGCTCCGAGGCGATGCTCGCGCGCTTGCGTTGTCCGCCGGAGAGGTCCCCGACAGCGACGTCATCGCGGCCGCAGAGGTCGAGGCGAGCAAGCGTCCGCGTCACAATCGCTTCCCGATCGGCATCGGACACCGCTTCCCCCAACCGCAGTTGAGCGGCATGGTCGATTGTGCGACGTAGTGGCAATTCCATGTGAATGATGTCGTCTTGGGGAACGTAGGCGACGTCGGTGTCCCCAACGCTGTCGGCCCGGGGCTGACGATCGACGAAGACGTCACCAGCACTGGGCGTGGCCAGACCCGCCATGACCTGCAGCAACGTGGTTTTTCCGGCCCCGCTGCCACCAGCCACTGCGACTACTTCGCCGGGACTCACCGAAAAGGTGATGTTGTGAAGGCGAGTCTGGCCATCGATGGTCTGAGCAACCCCGACAACATCGAGACTCGGAGCTGTGCTGGCCGAGCTGATCGGGGTGTATTCGCTGGTGACGCTCATTTTTCCTCTATTCATCGTTGCGGCCGAGCCTCGGTGACCCGGCTAGAAGAACTACTGATCACGATGACCGAAGAAGCCGCCGCGAGCTTGTACACGAGATAGAGATCTTGTGGAGATCGAAGGGGGGATATCTGAGGATCCGGAACATCCCGCGGACGTGAGAGGATGCACATGTGCGGCTCAGCTTCGGGGACGTTGATGTGGATCTCGATCGGCATGAGCTGCGCCGGGACGGACAACCCGTCAACGTGGAGCCGCAGGTTTTCGACGTTCTCGCCTACCTCGTTTTGAACCGAGATCGCCTGGTTCCCAAAGAGGAGCTGCTCGACCAGGTATGGGGGGACCGATTCGTCTCGGAATCAGCGCTCACGACTCGGATCAAGGCGGCTCGCCAGGCCGTGGGCGACGACGGCCGCACTCAGCGATACATAAAAACCATCCATGGTCGTGGATATAGATTCATTGCAGAAGCGGCTCAAAGCGCCAACACGCCCTCTGGCCACATGGAGCCGCTGCACAACCTGCCTTCTGAACGAAGCCCGCTGTTCGGCCGAGATGACCAGATCGTGGCGGTCAAGGAAGCAGTCGAGTCTCAACGGCTTGTGACCCTTCTCGGTATGGGAGGTGCCGGCAAGACCCGGCTCGCGGTGGCGACCGCGAGGTCCTTGCTCGAGGAGTTCCCTGACGGCATCTGGTTCGTAGATCTGATTCCGGCCGCAGACGCCAACTGGATCGTGACGGCAATGGCAGACGCGGCCGGGCTAGCTGCCGGCTCAGGTGATCCCAGCGATGAGCTCGCTCAGCTGATCAACAACCGTCGATTGCTGTACATCATGGACAACTGCGAGACAGCGGTCGACTTGGTGGCCGAGGTTGTCGACCACCTCCTCGATCGAACGACCGTGCCTCATTTCCTGCTCACCAGTCGTGAACCTGTAGAACTCGTTGACGAACACCGTGTGACGGTGGAGCCGCTGACTGCAGACCCAGGCGCAGCGATGGAGCTCCTCCGAACAGCTGCATTGAGGTTTGGCGTGGATCTGTCCCAAACCGACGATGAAGCCGTCCGCCGCATTTGTGTACAACTCGACGGACTACCGCTCGCCCTAGAACTTGCCGCCGGGCAATTGCGGCAGCTGAGCGTCGAGGAGCTCAGCGAGCGACTCGACCGCCGGTTCGACGTGTTGGTGGGGGCCAACCGGAGAAATTCCCGACAAGCAAGCCTGGCGGGTGTGCTCGAAGACACGTGGCAGATGCTCGATCCAGAGGAGCTGGAGCTGATCAACCAGCTCGCTGCCTTCCCGAGCTCATTCGACGTTGCGAGCGTAGAGGAGTTGACGAACCGATCCGTTCAACGAGAACTCGGCGGGTTGGTGGACCGATCGCTGGTGACCAGATCTGGCGGGTCGTTCAAGCTGTTGGACTCGGTCCGACTGTTCTCGCAGGACCAAGATCCAAATGAAGGCGGCCGGGTAGATCTTCATGCGGAATGGTGCCTTGAACGGGTGAACGGCTCGATGCACGACACTTACTACTCCTATGCCCAAGCGGCCTGGTGCAGCGACCACTTCGAGGACATCCGCAGCGCGCAACGCCACCTCGTCGAACAGGGCAGGGTGGATGACGCGGCACGGGTTATCAATGGAACCGGACTGGCCATGCACATGGACATGGGAGCCAGGCCTCAATGGGCGCTGCGGCGCATTGACGAGCTGCTTGCCACCGACGTGTCCATCGAGCAACGAGCACAACTGAACGTGGTGGGGACCGCTGCAGCAATGGCGGCAAGAGACCCGTACCGGATACAACAACATGGCATGGCGGCTCTAGATGCCGCCGAGTCGCTCGGCCCGAGTCCCATGTTGGCATTTGCGCAGGTGTTGCGGTCTTGGAGCCTCGTATTCGAAGACCGTTTGGCGGCCATCGAATTGACCCGACGGGCGATAGACATCGCAACGCAGTGTGGTGATCAGCTGACCGCTGACGTTGCCGCTGCCTACCAGGCCATCCAGCTCTGCATGGTCGACCGATACGAAGATGGTGCGCTCGTCCTCGACGACGTGATCGCACGTTATGAGGATGTTGACGCGCCCGACGCCTACCCCCTCTACGTGGCAGTTGTCGCCAAAACCGGTGCGATTCTGCTTGATGACCCCGCAGGCGCAGCTCGTTTGGCCGAGGCCTTCGTTGACCACCCAACTCCGACGAAATCCATGATTGCGAATCAAATCCTGGTTGCGACGGCCAGGGCCGCCAACAGTGACGCAGATGGAGCAGTGCAACTGCTCGAACAATGCCGGAAGAGGCTCACGCGGGCAAGAGGCGAAACAGGACTGCCGGATGTTCTCATCCCGGCGGGAGTCTTCGCGGTGGTTGTTGGTGACAGCGAACGAGCCCGCGAGGTCGTGCGAGCTGTTCGAGACTCCGATCGACCGACCCAATCGTTCCAGATGACGATCGCTTACAGGATGCTCAGGGACAAGGTCGGCATTGCTGACGTCAGCCCCCTCGAGACTCGGTCGATGGACCAGTTCGCAACAGACACTTTCACGTGGATGCGCTCCGTGGCGTAACAGTCATGCGCCGTTCGCAGGTACGATCGCGATGGATAACTGATCGAGCGCACGGTACAAACCGGCACTCCGTCAGAGGCAAGATCGAGGTATACCAAGATCGCGAAGTGACGCCGGGGGTGGGGCCAGTTTGAAGCACAAAAGCCCGCTGACTCCAGACTTCTACGAGTACCCGTGGGTCTCGCTCGACTCAGCCGAACTCGGCGACGGGTTCGTACTGCTCGGCTGGCCAGACGGGATGACGCTCGAGGCAAACTGCCTGTGGCTCCGAGAGTCTGCGGTGGGCGAGGGAGCAACCGATCCCGTGACGCGCGAGGGAACTGTAGATCTGTCGTTGACGCCCCCAAACCTACGAACGATCTACACAAGGGTCTCCGAGGATGGTGCCCTCGAGGTCGAATGGAGCGACGGGTTCCGCGGGACTCTCCACCCCGGGTGGTTACGGCATGTGGCCGCAGGCCTGCACGAACCCTCGGCATTCATACCAGCGCATGAGGCGTGGACATCAAGCACCTTCGACGAACCACCCACGTTCTCGGCCGAGGAGTTGCTGAGCGATGGTTGTTCGCTCCTTCCCTGGATGCGGGCGTTGGTCAGGTTCGGCATCGCTCGGATCGAGAATCTGTCGACCTCCGAGGAAACCGTGCTGTCGGTGACCAGTCAGATCGGAAGCCAGCGCGACACGAACTTTGGGCTCGATTGGCCCGTCAAGGCAGAAATCTCCAGCAACGACGAGAACTCGACTGCCAACACGACGCTGCGGCTCGGTAACCACACCGACCTGCCCACGCGCGAGATACCCCCGGGGTTCCAGTTCCTGCACTGCATCGAGAATTCGGTCGCCGGCGGTCGAAGCACCATGGCTGATGGCGAGGCGATCGCCGAACATCTCCGTGCCAGCGAACCCGATGTCTTCGAAGCGCTGTCGAGTTTGTCGTGGGTCTGGTTCAACCGAAGCCGGGATCACGACCACCGATGGTCAGGTCCGATCCTCGACTACGGCGCGAAGTCGAGTCCGCTGACAATCAGGGCCTTCTACCCGCTACGAGCCTTCCCCGACATGGACCAGAAGGAAGTTCCAAGGGCTTACCGTGCGGCCCGCAGGTTTCACGAACTGGCTGGAGACGCCCGCTTCCAGATCTCGTATCCGTTCAAACCCGGAGATCTGGTCGGTTTCGACAACCGCCGGATCCTCCATGGACGCGAGGCGTTCGACGAGGGCGCTGGACGTCGGTACCTTCGCGGCACCTACGTGGACCACGATGAGGTGCATTCACGGGTGCGAGTACTCGAACGACGAAACCAGGCTGAACGACAGCAGGCCAGAGACACACGTTAGAACCCGGTCCAAGGACCGAACCTCGACTAGGAGATCCAAATGAGCAAGGTCTTCATCACCTGCGCAGTCACCGGAAGTGGCGACACGGTCGACAAGTCCGACCTCGTTCCCTACACCCCTGAACAGATCGCCCAGGACTGCATCGCCGCCGCCGAGGCGGGGGCAGCAATAGTCCACATCCATGTCCGAGATCCCATTACCGGCGCCGCCGCCCGAGACGTCGACCATTACCGCGAAGTCGTCGAACGCATCCGAGCTTCGGCCACCGACGTGGTCATCAACCTCACGGCGGGGATGGGGGGCGACCTGACGCTCGGTTCCGCCGAACGTCCGCTACCTCCGGCTGAGGGCGGAACGGACATGGCAGGGGCGACGGAACGCATCGACCACATCCGTGAGCTGATGCCCGAGATATGCACTCTCGACTGCGGCACGATGAACTTCGGGGAGTCGGACTACATCATGACGAACACACCAGCGACGCTGGTGGAGATGGCGCGACAGGTCAAAAACCTGGGAGTCCGGCCCGAACTCGAGCTGTTCGACACCGGACAGCTGATGTTCGCCAAGTGGATGTACGACCAGGGCCTCATCGACGACCCGGTCATGGTTCAGCTGTGCATGGGCATTCCCTGGGGCGCACCCAATGACATGAACACCTTGATGGCCTTCGTCAACAACCTTCCCGACGATTGGACCTTCTCGGCGTTCTCCATTGGTCGAGACCAGCTCCCATATGTGGCCGCGGCAGCCATCGTCGGCGGCAACGTGCGGGTGGGGTTGGAGGACAACCTGTACCTGGCCCGGGGGACGCTCGCGTCCAATGCCGATCTCGTATCTCGCGCGGTAACCATCGTCGAAGCCATGAACGTCGAGGTGCTGCGACCCGCCGATGTGCGAGAGATGCTCGAGCTGACGGACCACGGCTGACCCATGGTGCTGCCACAAAAAGCGGCAGTGGTCGGATGTGGCGTGATCGGTTCGGGATGGGCGGCACGTCTAAGACTGTGCGGCGTCCAGGTGGTCGTGGCCGATCCGTCGCCGGATGCCGCACGGATCGCGTCGGAGGTCATGCGAAACGCCTCCAGTGCGTGGGAGGCGCTGGGACTGCCGACCGCCGAGGTTGGGAGCCTGATCATCGCGTCATCGGTCCAAGAAGCCGTCGACGGTGCCGAGTTCATCCAGGAATCGGTGCCGGAGAGGTTGGAGGCCAAACAAGCGGTTCTGGAGCAGATAGAGGAGGCAGCTGTCGACGATGCTCTGATCGCCTCATCGACCTCAGGCTTCAAGCCAACCGACCTTCAGGAGCACATGAAAGCTCCAGCCCGTCTGGTAGTAGGCCACCCATTCAATCCCGTGTACCTACTTCCACTTGTGGAGGTTGTCGGTGGTGGTGCAACCTCGCCCGCCACGATCGAGCGCGCAATGACCTTGTACAAGTCCCTCGGGATGAAGCCTCTGCAGGTGAGGGTCGAGATCGACGCTTTCATCGCCGACCGGCTACTGGAAGCCGTCTGGCGCGAAGCCCTGTGGCTGGTCAACGACGGTGTGGCAACAACGGCAGAAATCGACGACGCGATCAAGTACGGCTTCGGTCTTCGCTGGGCCCAGATGGGCATGTACGAGACTTACCGCGTTGCTGGTGGTGAAGCCGGTATGCGCCACTTCATCGCCCAATTCGGTGAGGCGCTCGAATGGCCCTGGACGAAGCTGATGGACACACCCGAGCTGACAGACGAACTCGTGGAACGGATAGCGGCGCAGTCCGACGATCAGGCCGCGGGACGTTCGGTCAGAGAACTCGAACAGATCCGAGATCGGAATCTCGTGTCAATACTGCTGGCGCTCGAACAGAACGAGTGGGCTGCCGGCGCGACCCTGGCGCGTCATCGAGCCGCGTTGGCTGCGAATCGCCACTCGTAACTCAGCCGTAGTTCCTCGCCACGTCCACTGCAGCAGAGATCATCCCTCGGGCGCGGTCGATATTGGCCGGGTCACCGAACAGAGTGTCGGCCATTCCGACTGCCATGGCGCCGGCGTCGAAGAAATCGGCCATGGTGTCTACGGTTACCCCGCCCGTCGCCATGAACGGCCGCTGCGGATACGCCGGCCTGACCTGTGCCAACCAGCGAGCTCCGGGTGGGTCGGCCGGGAAGAACTTGAACACATCAGCTCCGCTGACCAGAGCCAGTTGAATCTCAGCCGGGCTCTGGACCCCAGGCAACGTCAGCATTCCCAGCTCTGCGCTCCGTCGAGTGGTCTCCTCGTTCACACCGGGAAGAACACAGAAGGTCGATCCGGCTGCCGCGGCCGACTCTGCCTGCTCGACCGTCCATGTTGTGCCCACGCCTACTGAGGCGTCGGTTCCGAACCGGTCGGAGAGGTATTTCACGTCATCGGTGGCAGTCGGGTAGTCGTGGGTGATCTCGAGTGACCGCACTCCGCTCTCGACCAGGAGGTCGGCCAGCGGCACCAGCGTTTCCCGCGGAACCTGGCGCAGGATGGCCATGATCTTGTCGGCGCGCAAACACTCGAGCGCGTGATCTCGAATCGATGTCAATGCCCATACTCCATCCAGGTCGAGAACCCAGTGGCCGGACCCACAAGCGATGGCAGGTCCGGCCACTCAGTTCTGTTTGTACTTCGGGTTACTCGCCGCCCTCGAGGAGTTCCACCTCTACCGGCGACCAATCATTTCCAACCGCGTCGCCATCGATCAGCTCAAGGGCTGCCTCGGCATGCTCGGTTGTGAAGGCACCGTCATCCGGCTCAGCCGTGATGAACTCTGCGGCAAGCGCCACCTCCACCGTCTGGTCGAACAACGCGGCGTCCATGACCCCTGCCCCATTCGGACTTGGCCAGATCAGCTTGTTGATCTCGTTCAGCTGCCAGGTCTGATGAGACCGGCCCAACGTTGTCCCGTTGTCGAGGACCACGTCAACACAAGCTTCGGCGTTGTCCCGGCACCAGATCCAACCCTCGACCGACGCAGCAATCAACCTGGTTGCGACATCGGCATAGGCCTCGTCATTGGCGAGCCGGTCTGCGTCTGCCCAGATTGCGTCCTGGAGCATGCCAGACCCCTCGTCCTCCCAAGCGATGGTGGTGAAGTCTTCGGGTTGGTACAACTCGCCGGTGTCGGGGTTGACGGTTTCCAAGACCTGCGCATACTCGTTGTACGTCATCGCCTGCGCCGCATCGATCTCGCGGCTCAGCAACGCCGTCATGTCGAATGACTGCTGCACGAAGTCGAAGTCGGTCCCAGGCTCGACTCCTGCGAAGATTGCGCCTGCTACGAGCTCCAACTCGTTACCGAAGCCCCAGTTCCCGACCTGCTTGCCCGCTAGATCCTCCGGACTGGTGATGCCAGCATCGGCAAACGACACCTGAAGCGTGCCAGACCGCTGGAAGATCTGAGCAACGTTGACGATGTCGAGACCCTCTTCTCGAGAGACCAGAGCCTTGGGCGTCCAGGCAATCGCAAAGTCAGCAGCACCCGAGGCCAGCTGTTGTTGCGGGACGATGTCGACAGCGCCCTCGGCGATTGTCACGTCGAGACAACGCGCGGCAAACAGCCCTTCGTCGAGGGCAGCGAAGTAGCCGGCGAACTGCGACTGGGCAACCCATTGCAACTGCAACGTCACCTCATCAACCGAACTGCAGTCCTCAGCCGATGTGGCGTCACCACCGCCCTCATCATCGTCGTCCCCACACGCTGAAGCGACCAGCGAAAGGATCGCCAGCGTCGCCAGAAGCGTCTTCCAGGTTCTATGCATCTCTGTTCCTCCCTCAATTCGTCGCAGCCAGGTTGACTGCGCATTCGAGCATTCGTTGTCTCAGGCCTTGAATTCGCCTTGCTCTTCGACCGAGCATTTCCCTGAGTCCCCTATCCCTCACTTCTCCTGCGCCAGGGCATTGCGACTTTCTCGACAACGACAGCGATGGCGAAGAGCCCCAACCCCAGTGCGCTTGCTACAACTATCGCGGCCCAGGCGGAGTCATAACGAGCGAAGCTTGCGTTCTGTGTGATTACTGGTCCAATTCTGTTCTGCGGACCACCAAAGTACTCGGCCACGATCGCCGCAATAACGCTCAGAGGCGCCACGATCCTGAGCGACGTGAGAAAAAGCGGCAACGCATTCGGAATGCGGACCCGGCGTATCACCGTCAACCGGCTGCTTCCGTAGGATCGCATCAGTTCGAGTTGATTGGGAGCGACTTCGATGAGCCCCCGGGAAGTGTTGATGAAGACCGGAAAGAAGACCACCGCCACAACTACGGCCTGATTGCTACGCGGGTCGGTAATTCCAAACCAAGCATTGAAAATTGGAGCCAAGGCAACGATCGGTGTGGCGTTGACAGCGATGGCGAGTGGCGTTGCGCCCTCGCGCAGCGTGCGCGACCAAGTGGTGGCGAGCGCCAGCAATGCTCCCGCTGCCACCCCGAGGATCAGGCCAACCACGGCTATCTTTCCGGTCTCCCAGCCCGCTCGCCACATGAGCGACCACTCGTCAGCCAGGGCTTGCAGGATTGAGGATGGTTTCGGCAGCAAGAACTCCTCGATGTCGAATACCACGACGGCAAGCTCCCAAACCACCAAGACCCCGATACCGAGCGCAAGTGCTGGCGCAAGCTGACGAAGCGCCCTCACGAGCGCTCCTCGACCTGATATAGGGCCTCTCTGATCTCGCTCGTCTTGTCGAAAAATATCTGGCTTTGGCGGGTCGCTTCGTCCCTCTCCCCGAGGTCTACATCGATCACAGTGTGGAGTCGACCTGGCCGTGGAGAAAGCACCACCACTCTCGACGATAGATACGCGGCCTCAGCGATCGAATGTGTGACGAACACAACCGTCGTCCCGAGTTCGCTGTAGATGCGCAGTAATTCTGCCTGCATGTGCTCGCGTGTCATCTCGTCGAGAGCGCCGAAGGGCTCGTCCATGAGCAGAAGCCGGGGTTCGAACGACAGTGCTCTGGCGATTGCCACGCGCTGCTGCATCCCTCCCGAGAGTTGATTCGGGTAGTGCTGGCCGAACTCCGGAAGTCTGACCAGCTCCAGCATTTCAGCGGAACGGGTTGTCCGCTTCTGCTTCGACCACCCCAGCAACTCGAGCGGGAGCTCAACGTTGGCGGCGACCCGGCGCCAATCAAACAGGCCGGCTTGCTGGAAGGCCATCGCGTAGTCGCCGTCTCGACGAGCTTCCGCAGCGGGTTTGTCAAATATCTCGATGGTCCCAGAGGTGGGCTGTATGAGGTCGGCCATCAGACGCAGCAGGGTCGATTTGCCACAGCCCGAGGGACCGATGAGCGTCAGGAAGTCACCAGCAGCAATGTCGAGGGTTATGTCAGCCAGCGCGTGCACCTGGTCGCTGCTGCCGACATTGAAGATCTTGTCCACATCGTTGACGCAGACGGCCGAGGAACGCTGCTCACCACTCATGATGCGGGCGCCTCTCGTTGGCCTCGGGTCAGGAGCCTCTCGGCTCCGGTGACCAGGCCGAACACAACAAGCCCAAGCGCGGCCGTGGCTATTACCGCGGCATAAAGCTTCTCTGGCGCCGTGCTGTACCTACTCGCGAAATCGAGAACAACCCGGCCCAAACCCCCCCGGACCCCCGACGAAATTTCGCCGACGATCGCGCCTACGACGCTGAGGGTCGCGGCCAACTTGAAGGCAGGAAAGAGATACGGCCTCGCGGCCGGGAACCGAACCTTCATGAGCGTCTGTCGCCAGGTTGCGGCGTAGCTACGCATCAACTCCGTGTCAGCAGTCGCGGGTGAATGGAGACCCCTGAGTCCATTCACCGCCACAGGGAAGAATGTGAGGTAGGCGGCTATGAGGGCGACGGCTTGTGTGTCGCTCAGCCATGTGGTTCGCGCCCAGGTAACCACGATCGG
>JBPCTU010000373.1:0-4413 GCA_051011515.1 Acidimicrobiales bacterium | reverse complement strand
CTGCTCCAGTTCGTTCGGCGCCAGTGGGGTGACCGTGATGGCCGATGACTTTGTGAGGTCGGCTAATTCAGCAGAGCTCAAAGGCCGGTCATAGAAGTCGGCGCGCAGCGTAGCTACGACTCGGAGCTGTGATCGAGGGTCGGCTATGGCTGCGGCCAACCCTGCCAGGAACCGATGCCTGATCTCTGGCGGAGTCATGACGAACAGCTCTTCAAACTGATCGACGACGAGGAGCAGCTGGGCCCGATCGTCCGGGAGTAGTCGTCGAGCGGAACGCGCGATCCCACGTTCGTCCTCGGACAGCTGGCCCAACAATTGTTGAGGCGGGTTTACAGCGACTCGAAGCAGCGCTGCCTCGAGTTCTTCGTAGGGGGAAGACCCCGGAGTCATCGTTGTGATGAACCAGTCGTTCGAAGTTGCGATCCGGCCTTCACGCACTGCGGGTATCAGGCCCGCTCTGACGGCGCTGGACTTCCCGCTTCCTGATGGACCGATGACCGTGACCAGTCGGTGACGTGGGCCCATTCCATCAAGCCGCTCGAGCATGGCGGCGACCAGGTCGTTGCGGCCATGGAAGTCTGACGCATCGGCTTCTGTGAAGGCTCGCAGGCCCTTGTACGGGTTGACCGCAGCGGCCTCGCCGGAGGTTGGACTTTCGGAGGCCGATGTACCCGATCCGTTGATCGAGGCTGAGAGAGCGTCGACAACCTCGGCCACGAATGCGGCGACGTCTGGATGGCGATCGGTTGGAAACGTGGCGGTAGCTCGCCGTAGGACAGCATCGAGCTGTTCCGGCACTCCAGCGCGGTGGGAAGAAATCGGAGGCATAGCCCTCGTATCGATCTGAGATTCGAGTTCGGCTGTGCTCGATGTGGACTCGAATGGGAGGGTGCCGGTCAACGCCTCGAAGACACGAACGCCAAACCCGTATATGTCGGTCGCAGTCCCTACAGGTTGGCGACGCACTTGTTCGGGCGATGCATAGGCGGGCGACCCGAACGCCTGGGTCAGGTCACCGTCGTCCCCGCTACCAGGTTCCATGGCGATGCCGAAGTCGCCGAGGTAGTAGTTGCCTTCGCCATCGAGCAGGACGTTCGCTGACTTCACGTCGCGATGAACCACACCCGCGCGATGAGCGCATGTGAGCGCGCTTCCGATGTCGGTTACGAGCTCCTTCGTCTCCTCGAACGACAGTGGGTGTGTGGTGAGCCGCGATTCGAGGCGGCCGCCGCGCATGAGACGCATCACCAGGTAGGCCCGCCCGGGTTCGCGCCAGAAGTCATACAACGGCACGATGTAGGGGTGCTCGAGGCGGGCAACAAGTTGTGCTTCGGTTTCGAACGCGCGGATGAACTGCGGTCTGTTGGCCAGCTCCGCTCGAATGACCTTGATCGCCACCTCTCGACCCACCGATGGCTGGGTGCCTCGCATAACTGTCGCGAAGGAGCCGGTTCCCAGTTCCTCGAAGAGCTGGTACCCGCGCAAGGAACGACCTTGCGTCGCGTCATATGACAGCTCGGGAGCGTGGGCGGCCACCTGTGACTCGAGGTCGCTGAACTCGTCGGTCGGTTCCAGGCCGATCTCGGCAAGTACTTCCCGGTACGCGTGGGATGAACGGAGGCTTTCTGCCTGGCGTCCTGCGCGGTACAAGGCCAACATCAGTTGTCGCCTGGGGCGCTCGCGGAGGGGGTGGTCCGCGACCAAGCGTTGGAGCTCGGCGATCACTTCCGCATGGGCGCCTAGTGCGAGCCGGGCCTCGACTCGCTCTTCAACCGCAACGACTCGGAGCTCCTCGAGGCGTTCGACCTCTGGGCGAATCCACTCCTCGTCAGCGAATTCGGCATACGCCCCGCCGCGCCAGAGCCTCTCGGCCTCGTCGAGTAGCAACACCGCTCTCGCTGGATCGCCGGCTGCATTGGCGTTGATGGCATCTGTGAGGCGCTGTTCGAACACCGCGGCGTCGATGGTTGCTCCGGCTGCCAGGCAGTAGCCAGGCTCGGCCCGGGTAACTGCTTCACCGTTAGAGGTGCCGGCTTCCTCGAGGCTGCGCCGGAGTCGGGACACATAGGTCTGCAGCGTCCGGTTCGCCGCGGCCGATGGGGTTCCTTCCCAGACGATCTCCGCCAGTCTGTCGACGCTGACGACATCAGGCGCATTCGCGCTGAGTGCTGCCAGGAGGCGTCTCTGTCTACGCCCACCAAGATCGATCGCCTCGCGAGGGCCGTGGACTTCGATAGGGCCGAGTACCCCGATGCTGCCGGTCGCCATCGCACCCCCAGCTATCGCTCGACCTTCATATTGACACGAGACCTTGCAAGTGTTGCAAAAGGCTTGCAAGGAGCGTTGACCAGCAAAAACGCAAGTCGAGCGTTGTTGCAAACCTCTTTCGAGACGCTGTTGCGGCCAGTTACAAACCTGGTTTGCAAGCGGGTCGCCGGACAGTCCGGTCATGTTCGCGACCAGCCATCTCGTCCTCACCGCCATGATCATGTTCACCACCACGATCGGCCCGACCGGGTTTGGGAGCGATTCTGGCGATGCACCGGAGCGTTCCGAGTCGGCGATTGTCCTGATTGATGCCGATCCCCGATGGTCCGAGACGATCTCTTGGGCGCATAGCCGCTTCAGTGCATCCGGATTGACGCCGCCGAGCGCTGGCATTCATGTGCATTCCGGCACCGACCAAATGGAGTGTCACGGCCACGCGGGCTACTTCAGCGTTGGGTCAGCGGGGCCACGAGTGGACTTGTGCGTTCCGTTTCTGGAGTCTGCTCTGGGTACCGAACTTCGCCGGAAGCTCGTGCTGCACGAGTTGGCTCATGCTTGGGACCACGAGAATCTCGATGAGGCCACTCGCCAGGCCTTCATGGACCAGCGAGGAATGGAAGGCTGGAATCGTCAAGCGGACGATCACAACGTGAGGGGTATTGAGCACGCGGCCAACACGATTGCCTACATCCTCATGCCCGATTCCCTGCCCGATAACGTCCAAAGCTGTGGTTTCACGACACTGACCGGCCTGCCCTTGCCACAGAATCGGATCGAACGCTGTAGCTGACCTGGGACTGCCCCAGGCGGCGAATATTGCCTCAACGTGGAAGGCTGTGATCGGCAACGAGGGGGAACCACGATGACAAAACGCCTGCCCACCGACCGCACGATCTTCCAGAACGCCTGGGTCGTAGACGATGCCGAGGCCACGGCGATGCGTTGGGTCGACGAGTTCGGTGTCGGACCCTTCTATTTCGCAGAGCACTCAGAGAACCTCACCGATGTCCTGTACCGGGGCGAGCCGAGTGAGCTGTCCATGATCGTTGCTTTGTCCCAAGCCGGACCCGTCCAAATCGAGTTGATCCAACCCACCACGGACAAACCTTGCGCATACAGGGACTCGGTGGAACCTGGGACAGTCGGTTTCCATCACATGTGCGTGTGGACCCACGACATCGACGCCGATACCGAGTACTTCGAACAACTCGGGTACCCGACGGCCAACATTGGCGACGCCGGTCACGTCCGCTTCGCGTACTACGACACCCGCCCGCTTATGGGTTGCATGCTCGAGGTGGTCGAGCACCGCCCGTCAATTGCCGAACACTTCGAGCAGATCGCCGAAGCGGCCAAGCACTGGGACGGATCTCGCCCACTTCGGTCACGCGGCGAATTCTGATCGGTCGACCGCGGGTGGGTGCCTCAGGCTTCGCGGTTCTCGCTTATCGCCTCAAGGACTGCGTTGGTGTGGCGAACAAGGTCGCGCACGATCTCCGCGGCAGGTTGTGCGGGACCTACGAGACCGACACTCTGCCCGGCCCACAGTGAAGAGCCTTCGATATCGCCCTCGAAGTCCGCCGACACCGTGTAGGGCTCGTAGCGGCGGATTTCGGTGCCTGAACTCGTCGTTGCCAATACGTCGTCTTCGCCGGGCCGAGCGCCCGGCCCCGGGCGGCCAGCAGCCTCCCAAGCTGACACTGTCGAGTTGCGGATCACCCTGTGTGGCGCGTCCAGCCAACCCTGATCGAACATTGTTGTGTATGTGGTGTCCGACCCGGCAGCGGTTTGGAGCAAGGCAACGTAATCGGCGTGCAGACCAGCCTCTTCGCTTACCAGGAACCGCGTCCCGATCCAGGCCCCCGCAGCACCCAGTGCCAGTGCCGCTGCAATACCGCGACCGTCACCAATCCCGCCTGCTGAAACAACCGGCGTCGGGGCGACTGCATCCACGACCGCCGGGGTCAGCGCCATCGTGGCGATCTTCCCGCGCACGTGGCCACCGGCCTCGAAGCCTCTAGCCACGACCACATCAGCCCCCGAATCAGCGGCGCGACGGGCTTCCTCGACATCAACGACCTGGGCAAGGACCAGAGCACCACCGTCGTGAGCCCTCGCAACCACCGCTGACGGGTCACCCCAGAA
>JBPCTU010000372.1:0-5464 GCA_051011515.1 Acidimicrobiales bacterium | reverse complement strand
CAGACATGCGATGTCTGAAGCCATGTCGTCTCGCCCGACGCCTCCGGTTCGGCTGATAGGTGCGTTTCACTTTGAGTCCTTCATGTCATGTCTCTGCGGTGCTGGCGGCAATCGAGCCTGCCAACTGACTGCGATGTTGTGTTGTAGGTTTCGTCGCCCGACAACATTGGGTGGTACTGCGCATCTCAGCCCCAGCACCCTGGCGTGTGCCATCGTTCCTGATTCTGCTCCTGCATAACTGCCGCTCTGGCACTGCTGTATCTATTTGCTGCTGTGTTCACTAGTGCTGTGTTCACTACTGCTGTGTTCACTTGTTTGAATGATCTGGATACTCATTCGAAATGGTGAATGGGTATGCACATCTATCCGCATTCCTGTGTTCACAAACTTCTGGCTACAAGAGCGCTTCGTTACAAGAGCTGGATCGATTGCCTTTCGGGTTTACACGGTTGCCACACCGCAGGTGTGTTCTAGTAGTCCTCCCGAAACGGAACCGAGGGCCCTGACCAACGCTGAAATATCCAACACTGCGTCAGTTCATGGCCGCCAAGCCCACTCCGGCGAACGTATTGAGGCTAGAGGTCACCACACCGTGTTGCCAACCGTTCCGCGAACCGCCGCTCGTAGCGTGAATGTCGCCGTACCCGGTTGCTCCAGTTGTTGTTGCTCCAGACGGTCACCAACAAGCCCCACCAACAAGCCCCACCAACAAGCCCCACCAACAAGGCCGAACTGTTGAGAAGGCACCGAACAATCCACAACTTCTTCACAGCCCGCAGTTCTTATGCGTCCACAGGCTGTGGAGAACCGCTCAAAAACAGCCTCTGAGCTGCGCTTATGCACTCCCCAACTCATCCACTAGCCGGGCCCGGATTACGCGGTTAGGGTGCGCAACCCATGCGAAGAACCGTCACAGCCGTCTCCCTTGTTAGGGCGACGCAGTCCGATTCGTCGCATCGTACCCGCGCCCCTTACCAGGTCTTTTCCACACATGTGGATGGGACTGTGGAAAGAACCCGGAGGCTTCCGCGTGAACAACGCGACCCAAGTTTGGGACGTCTGTGCTCAGGCGATCCGCGAACAAGTATCAGATGGAGTGTGGAACTCGACGTTCAAGGAGGCGCGCCCTCAAGCCGTCAGCAGTGACGAACTGATCCTGACCGTGCCCAGTCAGTGGGTCAAGGAACGGATTGAAGGTAGGTATCACCAGCTGGTTCTCGAAGCGCTCGAGGAGGCTTCGACGACCCCTGTCCAGATGCTGATCGAGGTCGACACCAACCCCCACGATCTGATCGACCTCACTCAGCTCGAACCAACTGTTGATGTAGCGGTAGTCGAAACCCCTCCATCACACGGCGTCGAGGAAGACCCCGCCCATCTAGGAACCGATTCCCGTCCACCCACGAACGAGAGGTACACGTTCGAATCGTTCGTGACAGGTACGTCCAACCGTTTCGCCCACGCCGCGGCCTTGTCGGTTGCAGAACGTCCGAGCCGGTCGTACAACCCGCTCTTCATTCACGGCGATGCTGGTCTGGGCAAAACCCACCTGCTACAGGCGATCGGTAGCTACATCCACGACAACTACCCAGGTTCGGAGACCCTCTACGTATCCACCGAAACGTTCCTGAACGAGTTCGTCGAGGCGATTCGCACCAACACCCGCGCCGACTTCAAACGTCGTTATCGAGAGATCGACGTGCTGTTGGTTGACGACATCCAGTTCCTCGAGGGAAAGGAAGGCCTCCAGGAGGAGTTCTTCCACACCTTCAACACGCTCTACCAGGCAAACAAGCAGATCGTCCTCTCGTCTGATCGCCCACCAGACGCAATATCCACCCTCGAGGACCGCCTCCGAAGTCGATTCAAGATGGGCCTCATCACCGACATCCAACCTCCGGATCTCGAAACCCGCTTGGCCATCCTGCGCAAGAAGGCAGAACACGAGGCACAGCCGGTTCCACCCGAAGTACTCGAGTACATAGCGAGCCATGTAACCGACAACATCCGCGAACTCGAAGGCGCGCTCATCAGAGTTTGTGCATTTGCCAGCCTGAACGACCTCCCCCTCACAGTCGACATTGCGACAGAGATCCTGCGGGACCTCGTCTCGACCCGACAGCCGCGCCCAATCACACCAGATCTGATAATTGACACCACCGCCGACATGTTCGGATTCACCCGAGAGGAGATAATCGGACAGCGCCGGCATCGCCCGCTCGTAACCGCGCGACAGATCGCGATGTATGTCTTTCGTGAACTCACTGACCTGAGCTACCCCGCCATCGCCCGCGAGTTTGGGGGCCGGGACCACACCACCGTCATTCACGCTGTCGACAAGATCGGCGCACTCATGTCGGACAGGAGGCAGATCTACGACCAGGTCACCGAGCTCACACAGGCGATCCGGTCCGGCGGTTGACCTTTTCTGGGTGTTGAAAACAGCGGGAAAACCTGGGGTGGACCCGTGGAAGAACTGCAAGTCATCAACAGCCCCGCGGGATGATCCCCAATCAACAACAAGTGATCAACATTCCATCCCCACCCTCCACCCTTGGCCTGACCAGGACAAATAGGGTGTTGCCCACAAATCCACACACCTACTACCACTACTGAGTTTTTAACTCTCAAAGCCATCTGGCAGAAGTACATGTGCACAACTCCTGCTGCCGTGAGGTTCCCAGTCATCTCAATCGAGGAGAAAACGATCAATCGTGAAGTTCCGTTGTGAGCGTGAAGTTCTAGTTGAGGCGCTCAATACAGCTGGGCGTGCAGTCTCAGGCCGAGGCGGGAGCCTTCCGGTCCTGGCGGGTCTACGTCTGGAGCTTGCCGGTGATGAGCTGGTCATCACTGGAAGCGATCTGGATCTTACGATCACGGTCGGTCTCGAGGTCGCCGGATCTCAGGACGGGGTGTCGGTCGTTCCCGCCAAGCTCATGGCCGATGTGGTTCGGGCGCTCGATCCTGGTGCGGTGGAATTTTCAACCGATGCCGGTGACGCCGAAATCAGCGCCGGACGCTCTCAGTTCTCTTTGCGGACCATTCCGGCTGACGAATATCCCCAGCTCACCGAGGTCGACGCTGACGGAGTCGAGCTGGATGCCGAGGCTCTGGCTGAGGCCCTGCGCCAGGTGGTTCCCGCGGCGAGCTCAGATGATTCGAGACCCATTCTCACGGGTGTTCTGATGGCTGCAGAAGCGGAGGGATTGCGGCTAGTCGCCACCGACTCCTATCGACTTTCAGTTCGCGACCTGACGGGTACAACAGTTCTTGCTGACGAACAGAACATCCTTGTCCCTTCGCGCGCACTCACCGAACTGACACGCCTGTTGACAACTGAGACCTCGGTTGTCCTACACCTTGGCGAGCGAGACGCCTCCTTCGAGATAGATCGGATCCGCCTGACGACGCGCCTCATCGAAGGTGATTTCCCGAATTACAGAGGTTTGATCCCAGACAACAACCCGAACAAGCTCACCGTGAGCCGGGCCGGCTTGTTGGACGCGGTGAAGCGAGTTCGTCTGTTGGCCCAGGAAGCCACGCCGGTGAGGCTGAGAATGTCCGGAGACGGCCTCGAGCTGGAGGCCACTACCCAGGACGTCGGAAAGGCTGAAGAAAGCGTGGATGCGGCTTATGACGGCGAGGAACTCACCGTTGCGTTCAACGCGGACTACCTGTCGGTCGGACTCGACGTAGCCCCTGGCGATGAGGTGACTCTCGAGACCGTGGATGCGCTGAAGCCCGCTCTGCTGAGGTCAGTCGAACATCCTGAGTTTCTCTATCTGCTGATGCCTGTCCGAGTCTCATAGACACCACACAGACGATCCACCAATGACGGTGATACGCCGGCTGTGGCTGGAGAACTTCAGGAACTACCCTTCGCTCGAGTTGTCTCTGAAGAGTGGACGGATCTTGTTCACGGGCGCCAATGGCCAAGGCAAGTCGAACCTGCTGGAAGCCGTCTGTTACCTGGGTACGGCGACATCATTTCGCGGGGCGCCGCCCGAGGCCCTGATCATGGCAGGTCAGGATCAAGCGGTCATTCGCGCAGAGGTCACGAGCGCCAGCCGCGACATTCTGGTGGAGATGGACCTGGTGCGAGGCAAACGCAGCAGGATTCAGGTCAACAAACAACGTGTCTCGCGGACAAGCGATCTGGTTGGTCAGGTACCGAACACGGTTTTCGGTCCCGATGACCTTGAGCTCGTAAAAGGTGGCCCGGCCAACCGCCGCCGATTTCTCGATGACTTGCTGGCGCAGCTGCATCCCAAACACGCCGCAGCCCGCTCCGACGTCGAACGCATCCTGAAGCAGCGAAACGCGCTCCTTCGATCATCCGGTGGACGCCTCACCGCCGACGTGGAATCGACCCTCGCGGTGTGGAACGACAAGCTGGCCGTGGCTGGAACTCAATTGGGCGAAGCCCGCCGCGAGCTTGTCGTCAAGTTGTCTCCCGTAGTCGACGAGATCTACAGCTCACTGGCGGGGGCCGGTCATCGCGTCGAGTTGACATATGACCCTGTTTGGCTGGCGGAGGGTCTCGCTGCATCGTTGCAGTCGGTTGTGTCAGACGAACTCAGACGAGGTACGACACTTGTCGGCCCCCACCGCGATGAACTCGACGTCGAATTGTCTGGTTTACCCGCGAGGACCCAAGCGAGCCAGGGTGAACAACGCACGCTGGCCCTGGCACTGAAGGTCGCCGGCCATCGCGAGCTTGGTGATGCCCTGAACACCAGTCCTCTCCTTTTGTTGGACGACGTTTTCTCTGAGCTCGATCCGGAACGCGCCACGTCATTGCTTGCATTGTTGGTTGCCGACCAGACGATGATCACCAGTGCTTCACCTTCACCACCTGTTGCTGGCGCACTTCAGCATCTCCTGGTCGTCGACGGAGTAGTGAGGGCAAGTGGCGCCGACTAGTCCGACCAGTGCCAGTTGACCCGTCGGTAGGGCCCCCGGTGTGTCAGGGTTGGTGACATGCCGTGGGAACCTCTTCCTGACAACTCCTCTGAACCCCGACGGCTGTACGACTCACTGGACCGTTTGCTCGATCGTTTGTCTGGGACGTCGATGTCGGCAACCGAACTCGTGATGACCCGATGGGCCGATGTGGTCGGCGAAGACGCCGCAGCGGCAACAACACCGGTGAAGATTCACGATGGCGTATTGACCGTTCGGGTGGAGGATCCGGTGTGGGCCACCCAATTGAGCTGGCTCGAGCCACAGATCGTGGCGCGAGTCAGCGATTTGCTCGCAGCCGGTTCGGCGATGGGGGACTCAACCGGAGACGGGATCCGGGCCATTCGGGCCGTATCTCGTCCGGGGTAGACGGCTGTCATATCACGAACACGACGATGAGCGGCCCAACAGCGTCCACCGTAGGAAGACGCTCATGAGTTGTAGATGACACTCCAGCTAAATGGGTAAGTTTAAATCTATTTTACGTAATATCAGGATGTTC
>JBPCTU010000371.1:0-3499 GCA_051011515.1 Acidimicrobiales bacterium | reverse complement strand
ATCTTGCCCGTGAGGCGGCCGTTCTCGGCTTCGAGTTCGTTGGCGAGGCCGTATCGGATCCCTAAGTCCTTGCGAATTCTTTCGGTGAAGACAGTGAATCCGCCGCTGACGGTTCCCATCGTGTAGCCCAGTCGTTCGAGGGTCCGACAGAACGTGCGGGCGCCCGGAGTCAGGTTGATGCGCCGCCAAGCTCTTTCGACGGCGAGCTCGTCGAGCCCCTCCAGTAGCGCGACTCTTTGGCGAAGCGATTCGGAGAAGTCGAGATCGCCGGCCATCGCTGCTGCGGTAATTGCAGCGACTTGGTCTCCGACGCCGGCTTCTTGCGCGAGGACGTCGACGACTTCGTCTTGGATCAGCGTCGAGTCCACATCGATGACAACCAGGCGCTTGGCTCGTCGGCTGAGGCCCTCGCGTTGGATTGCCACGTCCATTCCTGAATGGGTGGCGGCGGCTTCGACGAGGTCGGACCGGATGCGGTCGGGGTCTCCGCCGCTGATCCTCAGCTCATAACTCATGACCGGGAATCGCGACAGTCGGACTATCCGGTCGATGTTGGCCCCACCGCTGGCGATTGCATCGGTTGCCGCCTTGATCTCCGTCGGGCTCAGCTCGGGTCCGACGATGGTGACCACATGAGGCCGGCGGTATTCCGATGGCTCGTCGTCTATCTCTTCGACGTCGATCGAGAGGTTGCGCTTGAACCCGAACAACAAGATGTCCTTCAGGGCCGAGTCGCCGGGTGGAACCTCGATGAGAACATCGAGCGTCAGACGACGCCTCACGACGATCTGTTCGATGTCGACCACGCTGGCTTCCATCTCGGCCAAAGTGGCGAAGAGGTCGGCAGAGATGCCGGGTTCGTCGGGCCCGGTGATCCGAACCAGCACCGTGCGAAGGTCGCTCACTGTAGTTGGACGTTATCCGCCACATTTGGGTCTGAAGCCGCACCTCACAGATTCCTGTAAGCGCTCGCGTTGTCGGTACGTGGGCCCGGGTGGTCTGGGACTGTTGTTGGGGCTTTCAAGGAGGGGTGGGGCTTGCGTTGTCGGTACGTGGGCCCGGGTGGTCTGGGGCCGTGGTTGGGGCTTTTGAAGGAGGGGTGGCGGGTTGTTTGGAGCTCACCCGGGATGGCCCCAACGGAGGCCGGAGGCCTCGCCGTAGGCCGGGCGGCGCTTGCGTTGTGCGTATGAGAGCCCGAAGGGCTCGAACTAGCACCTATAACGCAGGGTCCACACACCCCTCGAAGCCGCCGCCGCCGCTGTCGAAGTTGTCGACGAAGGGGGCCAGGTATCCCGAGCCGCGGTTGCGGGTTCGGTACCACCGGTCGATGGCGGTCGCGATTGCTGTGGCTTCGGCGTCCTTGACGGCGTCTCGTGTGAGTAGAGCCGCTTCGGCGCCGTTCGAGAGCCACAAGAACTCGGTGATCACCGATGTGACGTCGGGGGTGCGTCGGTGGATGCCGTAGAAGTCAGTGCCCTCGCCGTTGAGTCGGGTGCTGACTCCGTCCTTCGAGTTGCCGACCCAGGCGGTTGGGAACCGTTCTGCGGCGGCGAACATCTCCTCATAGAGGATGCCGCCGAGCCGGCGCGACTGGTTGTCGTCGTGTTGGTAGTAGACCTGGGTGCCGGGTACCGAGGATCTGGCGGTTGCGCCGCCATTGTGGTGAAGCGACAAGAAGATGTCGGGCTCGAGCGCGTTCGCCAACTCGGCTCTGACCGCGATTGGGAGTCTGATATCGGAGTTTCTTGTGAGCTGGACCGAGTACCCGCGCTCCCTCAGCGCCTTGGCTGTTCGTTTGGCAACATCGAGGTTCAACCGTTTCTCGCTCAGGCCGTTCGGCCCGACCGCGGCGACCTCGGAGCCGCCGTGCCCGGGATCGATGAGGATCTGGGTCGTCTGGATGCGCTTGCCGCTTGGAATCGTGGCTCGGTTGCCGCACGGCGTGATGACTTCGTAGCCGTTCTCGCGTTCGGCCACGAGTTGAACGAGGACGCCTCGAGGACTGACGATCGCGCCGAGATGAGACTCGTTGGCGATTCGCTCGCAAGTGACGTAGTCGTCATCGGGCGCGGTGAAGATACACACCTCATGAGTTCCTGGGCCGATCTCGACTGTTGTCGTGAATCCGTGCCGTTCGCCGAGTCCGTACGCGGCTTGTAGGTCGGGGCGGGACCTCGCAGCGCTCGCGGTTCCGTAGAAATCGCCGTCGACGCTGATCCGGATCTCGGACGCCGTTGGCCGGTCGAGGTCGATGGCCCAACCAGTGATGGTCGAAGAAGACCCGCTGACTGTCACTCTCTCGATCTCACCGATGGCCGCTGCGGGCGGGATCGGACGGGGATCGCGGGGAATCGGCGTCGCCGTGGTGGTCTCTGCCGTTTCTTGGGGGGTCAGTACAACGGCGGCCGTCACAGCCGCGAGGACCGCGATGGCAGCAATTCCCCACACGATTCGTGCGCGTACGTTCACCACCGACGGCAACCTAGCAGCGGGGTTCTCAACGTTGGGATCAGGCCGGGTGCGAGACCAGGGCATCGGCGAGGAGAGCGGACACGTCAACGACCTCTACGTCATCGGGGGGTTCGAGGAGCGGCAGCTCGGTGCATGCGAGGAGCACAGGCTCTACATCGAGCATCTTGATGATGTGATGAAACCGCTTGCGCAGACCAGGCGTTGCCGGGCCGGACCGTTTGATCTGCAGGACAAGTTCGTGCAGGTCATCGGGGTCTTGGGGCGTGATCACCTCGGTGATCTCACCCAGCCCGCGGTAAGCCGAGAGGGGGCCCATCGTGTTGACATCGCGAGCTCCGAGCAGGCCGACGCTGGGGAGTCGCTCACTCGATATGTATTGCGCGGCGACTGCCTGAACACTGATCAGCTCTGAGTCAAGGTTCAGCGATTCCAGATTCTCGGCATAGAGATTCAAGGTGTTGCATGCAATGCCGTATACATCCGACTGCTCCGCGACCTGGCGTGCTGTGGCCTCGAGTGTGGCCCACACCTGAGGGCCGTGTGCCTCGAGATCCATCGACAGGCCGAGTAGCGGTTCGCTGACGACGACGACCCGAGGTGCGTCCAGATCGCCTGAATACGCCGGGCCGGCGCGCCGCCGGGAGGCGATCAGCACCTTGTGCCAAAGGTCTATTCCGGCCTCGGGGCCTGATCCGCTGATTATGCCGATCGTCGGGTTCACTCGGCCATGATGTCGCTTCGTCTGGCCGGTAGGTGATTCGAACCACTAATGATGACTTGACAGATGTTCATAGGTCGGTCAGAGCCTGTTACCGCTTTTGAGCACTTAGGCACTAATCTTCCGGGACTGTCACCGGGCAGCGCCGGCCCAATCCGCTGGGCCGGATTTACGCGTCACGGTGAGGAGGAGAGAGACCAAATGAATAGCAAGAGCATGCTCTTGAAGCTGCTAGCGGTGCTGTTCGCCTTCACACTCGTTGCCGCAGCATGTGGCGACGATGACGATGGAGACAGCGCTAGCGACGAC
>JBPCTU010000370.1:0-3571 GCA_051011515.1 Acidimicrobiales bacterium | reverse complement strand
GGCTGTCTCCGCGCGAGCAGTTGACGTCGCTGGCGATGCGGAGTCAAGCGGGTCACTATGGCCGAAGCGGCCGATGACAGGAGCATGCAATGGCAAGCGATCGAGCAGACATTGTGGTGGCTGGAGCCGACCTCGTTGTCACGATGGATGTCACTCGAAGGGAGATCCCCGGCGGCTGGGTCGCGATCACCGACGGTTGGGTGTCCGGCGTGGGCGGACCCGGCACCGAGCCCGAAGCGGCCCGCGTCATTTCCGCTGCGGGGGGCCTCGTGACGCCCGGGCTGATCAACACCCACCATCACATCTACCAGAACCTGACTCGCGCTTTCGCTCCGGCCCTGGACGGGAACCTGTTCCATTGGTTGCGGACTTTGTATCCAGTGTGGAGCCGACTCGACGAAGAAGCCGCTTATGTGTCGGCATGGATCGGTTTGTGCGAACTCGCGATGGGCGGTTGCACGACGAGCACCGACCATCTCTACGTTCATCCACGCGGCGGAGGTGACCTGATATCTGCCGAGATCGCCGCCGCCACCGAGTTGGGTTTCCGGTTTCATCCCACCCGGGGGTCGATGAGTTTGTCCGAGAAGGACGGTGGGTTACCCCCGGACTCGGTTGTTCAGGATGACGATGAGATACTGGCGGACTCCCAGCGTCTGGTTGAGATACATCACGATCCGAATCCGGGGGCCATGGTGCGGATTGCTCTGGCGCCGTGTTCGCCCTTCTCGGTCACCCCCGAGCTGATGGCTCGTACAGCGGAGCTTGCTGAGACACTCGATGTCCGCCTTCACACCCACCTCGCCGAGGACGAAGACGAGAATGCGTTCTGCGAGGCGGCTTTTGGTTGTCGCCCCATCGAAAAGTTCGAGGAGGTTGGGTGGGGGAGCGACAGGAGCTGGGTGGCTCATTGTGTTTATCCCAGCCCGGCCGAGATAGTCAGGCTCGGACAGTGGGGGACCGGTGTGGCTCACTGCCCGAGTTCGAACCAGCTGATCGGTGCCGGATTGGCGCCGGTACGCGAGCTTCGAGACGCAGGCGTCCACGTTGGGCTGGGGTGCGACGGATCGGCCTCGACCGACCACGCTTCTCTCTGGATGGAAACTCGGGCGGCCCTGCTATTGGCCAGACTCAGAGGTGGGCCCCAGGCGATGTTGGCTCGAGAAGCCTTGGAGATCGCCACACTGGGTGGGGCCGCGTGCCTCGGGCGCGACGACATCGGGAGCCTGGAGATGGGCAAGGCCGGGGATCTCGTGATCTGGCCCACCTCTGGAATTTCCTTCGCCGGCGCGCTGACCGATCCAGTCGAGGCACTAGTGAGATGTGGTCCCGTCGCGCCCAGCCACACAATTGTGGCCGGGAACCTGTTGGTAGAGGGTGGCGTGGTCACGGCTGGTGGAGTTGAAGAGATGCTCCGCCGACATCGGTCCATCGCCCAAGAGTGGGTCGACGCGTATCGCGCCGGCTGAGTTCCTCAAACCGAGATCTGACGTCGTTGCGTTGATGTGTGTGCGCTCGGCGTCTCAGTCAGCCCTTGACAAGGTGTTGGCCCATCAGCCAGCGGAGCTACATCGTCGAAGGCCACGGTCGCTAGACCGGGTACTTGTTCGATCAGGTGACTCAGCCGGTTTGGAGGGATGGCGAGAAGGTCCAACTCCTGGCAGGCAACGACTTCGTGTGACGTCACGGTTGGTGTGGTTCGAATTGCGTCACTCAGACCCAGAGCGCGACCTGCCGAGCGGGCCTCTCCGTTGTCGATGACGACAGCATCGGGATCGCCGACCAGGTATGACCAGCGGTTCACGCCACCTAGTCCGACGAGCCGTTCGCCGGGTTTGACCGTGATGTGGTCGGCCCAGGAGGCGATGTCGTCGAGGGTTTCTTTCGAAGCGCCGTTGAGGGCGGGGTAGCCAGACTGGTGATTGGGCCCGGTGGGTTTCGCTCTTGGTGTGGTCAGTTTTCTTTGGCGGAACAACATGGTGATGGTCTCCTAAATAGTTGACTGGTCGTCTAGTAGTCGGCGTCGCTATGCGGGAGGCGCTGGTCGGGGTGGTGGTCGGGGTCGGGCGGAACGTGGAGTTATGCGGCCGCTAGGCGCATGGCATCGTCGCCCAAGCGGGTGATCACTTCGGGGTCGTTGCGCACCTTCGCCAACAGGAGCAGCCCTTCCATGTGGGCACATATGGCTTGGGCGACCTCAGCGACATCGATGTCGGGATCGAGTTCTCCGCTGTCGATACCGCCCTGGAGTGCCCGCTCGAAGTATTCGGCCATCTCTTCCAAACAAGTTCTGATCCTTGCCTGAATGTCGGGATGAGTGGTCGACAATTCAATTGCCAGGTTCCCGAATCGGCACCCGTTTATCTGGCCGTGTTCGACAAAACGTTCCCGATGCCCATCGGCAAGGAGCGCCGTGTAGATCGCGAATTGTTCTTCCGCCGAACGGGTTGGGTCACCGAAAGCAGGTTCGAACAAAACCTCGCGGCGGTCTCGCCATATCCGGTCGACCATGGCCAGGGCCAGGTCCTCCTTCGAGTCGAAGTGGTAGTAGAAGCTGCCTTTTCGGACGTCGGCAGCACTGCAGAGCTCGGCTACGCCGACCGATTCGTACCCACGGGCGTGTATCAGTTGCGAAGCGCACTCCAAGAGGCGTTCTCGGCTGGAACTTTCCGAAGGCATGGGCACACTGTACCGACAGTTGACCGGTCGGTCAACCACCTCTCAGCCCATTCCTGCAAACCCGCTAGCGTCACGTCGACGGAATTCCTGGGAGGTTCGTGTGCCAGATACTCGACCCGAGAGCGAGCGGGACGATGACGTCGTCGCGAGCTTGGCCGTCACCCTTGATGGTTACGTGTGTCGGCTGGACGGATCGGTGGATTACCTGGACAAGTACGGGGGAACCGGCGACAGCTTCGAGGTCTGGGCATCCCGGGTCGGGGCGCTCGTCATGGGCAGCACGTCGTTCGTCCAGGCCGCTGGTTGGGGATGGATGTGGGGGGAACGTCCGACCCTCGTCCTCACATCCTCGGTCGGTCTCCCGGTCCCGGACGGCGCGAACGTTACGTTCCGAGCAGCCCCTACCGCTGAGGCGATCTCCGATTTCGCTGCCGAGACGCCGGGTCGAACCTGGGTTTTCGGTGGTGGCAGTGTTGTCACTGCGGGCCTGCTGGGTGGCGCTGTCGACACGCTCGACATCACGATCATGCCCGAGGCAATAGGCGAAGGAATCCCGCTCTTCGCCGAACCCTACGACGGGCCGATGCGAGTCATCGCGACCGACACGTACGACTACGGCGGGATCAGAGTCGTTTACGACACCTCGACGTGAAACTCAACCGTGGCTTGCGTCGACTACACAGAACCGATTTCCGTCGGGGTCGGCGAGCACGACGAAGTCGGGATCTTCGGGGTAAGAGCCCCAGTCGACGCGGGTCGCACCGAGGGCCACCAGGCGCTCTGTCTCCGACGCCTGCTCTACGGCATCGTCCACGACTAGATCCAGGTGAACCCGTGGGTGTTCCTGCGCCGGTGTCTCGGCGCGCTGAACGGCCACCCTGGTGCCCACGCC
>JBPCTU010000369.1:0-2817 GCA_051011515.1 Acidimicrobiales bacterium | reverse complement strand
CGTCGGCTTGCCGTCCGGACCGACGATCATGCATCCGCCGCCAACCCACGTACTGTGACGGGTACCCGAACCCCACGACCAACGGCCCGTCACCTCAAGTCCACCTTCAACCGGGCGGGCCCGACCGGCGGGCATGGCGAAACCGCCAGTGATCGAGTCGGTGCAACCGAAAATCTCCTCTGCGTACGGGTCTGGGAGACTCGATGACATCAACGATGTTGTCGAGCCAATCATGGCGCACCAGCCGGCAGCTCCATCGTGATACGCCAGTTCCCGCAACGCCTCCAAGCCGTCCCACGCCTCCACCTCTGGTCCCTTCAGATCCTCCGGCACGAACATGCGAAACGCCCCGGTCGGCGTGATCATCTCGACAACATCGAGCGGCAAGCCCCGTCCGCGTTCGATCTCGTCAGATTGGGCCGCAATAGACGGTCCAATTTTCCTCACCGCTTCGAGCACAGCATTCGTCATGACCATGTTTCTAGAGTAATACTCAAGAAAATGCAAATCTATCCAGAGTCGAAGTCGGCAACTAAGATGGTCCTCGTGACAGTCCGAACCCCGGCAACAGCAAGATCCCGGCGCACGCGCGAACACCTTGCGATGGCGACCCACCGCCAGCTACGCGACCACGGCATCCTCGCCCCCGACGCCATCGCCGAAGCAGCTGATGTCTCCACCGCCACCTTCTACGCCCACTTTGCGAGCCACGACGATGCCATCGCGGCGGCCCTCGATATCTCACTCGCCTCGATCGTCGGAGTTGCCGAACAGCATTTCCACATCGAAGCGCTCATCGAACACGGACTTGAGATGGTGGTTGCAGACCTCGTCACGGGAATGCACGAGGTATTCCGGGAGGAGAATCTGGTCATGCGTGCGGCGCAGGCTCGGATGTCATCGCACCAGCCCACCCGAGAGACATACCGAGGACACGAAGCCAGAAGCCTTCAACACCTCACCCGCCAGATCGAACTAGGCCAGAAGGCAGGAATCCTCCGCGACGGGTCACCAGAGATGCGAGCCACGTCGCTGCTCGTACACCTCCAGGGTCTGCACAATCCGCTTCTGACAAAGAAGCGCATCGACCCCGTGGTCCAGGACGATCTACACCGAGCGATCTACGCGCTTCTGGCGAGGACCGAGTAGCCGGGCAGTCTTGGTCGAGGCAACATCCAGGCAACAGAACAACAGCTCACAGTGGCTCCGGTAGCTGTGTTGCAGGTGTGGGTTGGCGTCTGCTCGTGCTGAGCCTTCTTCTCTGGTGAGTTGTAGTCGTCGCCGAGTGTGGGGAGGGTCGCATTGGTTCTGATCAGGGTTTCGGATGTCGTTGGGCTTGGCGGATGATCTTCCCCATGCGCCGGTCTGCTTGATGACGGGCGAAAGAGTCCGACCGAAGTTCGGCTGAGGCGGCTTCCTTGCGGAGCTGTGCCCAATTTGTGAGTCGTCGCGGGTCGAGCGTCCCGTTCTGGACGGCCTCCTTGACCGCGCATCCCGGTTCTGCTGAATGTCCGCAGTCTCGGAAGCGGCATCCTTGAGCGAGTTCTGCAATGTCGTCGAAGGCGTCGTCGACGGTGTGAGAGTCCGTCCAGAGTCCCACCTCGCGAAGGCCGGGTGTGTCGATCACACAACAGCCTCCGGGTAGAACGTGGAGCTGCCGCGAGCTGGTTGTGTGGCGGCCCTTGTGGTCGCCAGCACGGACCGTGCCAGTTGTCGCGATCTCGCGGCCGGCGAGAGCGTTGAGCAACGACGACTTGCCAGCACCGGACTCGCCGACAAACGCGACTGTCTTGCCGCTGAGCATCGCTCGAAGCCCGTCGATTCCTGACCCATCGACAGCCGAAACGCAGACGATGTCCACACCCGGAGCAGCCTGTGCCGCAATTGCTTCGAACTCGCTCCTCTCCGCCACCAGATCAAACTTGGTCAGCACAATCAGCGGGTCCGCACCCGCGTCCCATGCCAGGGTCACGAACCTCTCAATGCGTCCCGGATTCACGGGACGATCGAGGCCGGACACGATGCCAACGACATCGACATTCGAGGCGATCAACTGCTCGTCGCCGGTGGACGGATCGCGTCGGTGAAGAAGCGAGCGACGCGGAAGCACCCGGTGCACCGCCTCGCCATCGGTCAGAACCCAATCGCCGACCGCGACAGGCGGCGTCGTGGCCTTCAAATGAATTTGGATCGTCCCTTCAGCTCGACCAACCAGAACTGCCCTGCCGTCATGGCGCAACACTCTCGCCGGCTCAGCCGATGACAGCACCTGACCGTCGGCCAGCTCCTCCCAATCAGTGGTCCAACCAAGAGCTTTGAGAAGCGAACCCGGTGTGCGGTCCTCTCCGGCCGGCCGAGCGCCAGCATCGAACTCGCCGGTCATTTCCCCTCCTCGGTCCAGGAGGCGTATCGGGCGGCTTGGATGACCCGGCGGATGTCGCGTTGGCCGACGGTGCCTTTGTAGAAGCCGGATTGTTGGTTCGCTTTCGCTACGGCTTCGTAGAGCGCTTGGGGATCGGCTGCCGCCAGAGTTGCCGGCGTTCGGTAGCCGGCGGCCACCAGAGCGCCTGCGAAGTTGGGGCTGACCCATTGCACCCGGGAGAGGTCGGATAGCGCTGCGACCTCAGCCAAGGCCTCGCCTTTGAGACCAACTTCCTGTTCGACCCGAGCGAGGCCGCCTTTCGCGGCTTGGTTGAACTGGTCGGTATTCCTGATGCCGGCGTCGTTCAGAGCGCAGACCACGCTCTCATCCAACCAGGTGCAGTCCTTGAGGGCCCGTGGTTTAGGGAAGAACCCGCCCAGAGCACGTTTGAGTAG
>JBPCTU010000368.1:0-16182 GCA_051011515.1 Acidimicrobiales bacterium | reverse complement strand
CGGCCTGTAGCCTCATGCGCTGCAGCACACCAGGGAGCGTGGGGAGCAGTGAGCGACGACGGGCAGTACGACGTTGTGGGTATCGGCAACGCAATTGTCGACGTGATCAGCCAAGAGAGCGAAGAGTTCGTAGTAGCTCAAGATCTCAACAAGGGGGCGATGACGCTTATCGACGACCAACGCGCCGTCGAGCTCTATGCCGCCATGTCACCGGCAATCGAGACGTCGGGTGGATCCGCAGCGAACACCGTCTCCGGCATTGCCAGCTTCGGTGGTTCGGTTGCCTTCATCGGCAAGGTCCGAAATGACCAGCTTGGTGCAGTGTTCGAGCATGACATCCGCGCGGTCGGCGTCGACTTCGAGCAGCTGCCGGGACGCGATGGGTTGCCGACTGGGCGTTCTCTGATCGTCGTCACCCCCGATGCCGCCCGCACCATGAACACGTTCTTGGGTATCAGCAGCTTGTTGCACCCCGACGACATCGACGTCGACATGGTGCGTCAGGCTCGTGTTCTCTATTGCGAGGGGTACATCTGGGACGTCGACATCACCAAAGCCGCTATCCGTAAGGCTGTGGACGAGTGCAAGGCTGCGGGCAACCAAGTCTCTTTCACCCTCTCTGACAGTTTCTGTGTCGAGCGCCACCATTCTGAATGGCTCGAACTCGCAGCGGGGCCAATCGACATTCTGTTCGGGAACGAAGAAGAGATCAGCACCCTGTACAGAACCGATGACCTCGATGCAGCGATCGCCGCCGTGCGGCAAGATGTCCCGATCGGCTGTATAACGCGAGGTCCCGCGGGCAGCGTCATCGTGACCGCCGACGACACGATCGTCGTCGAGGCAGAACCAGTGGATGAGGTCGTCGACACCACCGGCGCTGGAGATCTCTACGCGAGCGGATTTCTCTACGGCCACTGCAATGGGGTCGACCTGGAGACATGTGGTCGGTTGGCTTCGATCGCGGCGGCTGAGGTCATCTCCCATGTCGGTGCACGCTCTGCGACTCCGCTCGACCGGCTCGCGCGCGACGCAGGGATTGTCACGGGTACCTGAGTTGGACACGTTGCCAGCGGACGAGCCGGCTGAGGAGCTGCGCCATAGAGTCGAGTCGTGGCTCGAGGTCGACCCAGACCCTGAAACGCGCGCCGAACTCGAGCGCCTGGTGGCGAACGGCGATGGAGAAGCTCTCGCCGAACGGTTCAGTGGACGTCTTGTCTTCGGCACTGCCGGTATACGAGGCATCCAGCGTGGTGGACCCAATGGAATGAACCGGGTCACGGTGCGGCGGATGGTGGCAGGGATCGCGAGCTTCCTCGGCCCGCAGAATCACGTCGTGATCGGCTACGACGCTCGGCACAACTCTGAAGCGTTTGCTCGCGACGCAGCCGATGTGTTGGCTGCCAACGGAATCGAAGCGTCACTCCTCAGCGGCCAGGTACCCACCCCGGTTCTATCGTTTGCGGTGCCCCACCTTGGCGCGGACCTCGGCCTGATGGTCACTGCGAGCCACAACCCTCCGGCGGACAACGGGTGCAAGGTGTTCCTCCGTGATGGCGCGCAACTGGTCTCGCCGATCGACACCGAGATCGAGGCGGCGATCGATTCCGTCGAAATTCCTGCCAGGACGCTCCCCCCGCTGGCCGAGGGTGGCGCCGTCAATGTTCTGGACCGTCAAGTAGTCATCGCCGAGTATGTCTCCGCGATCGTGGCGGAGGTTCCCCTCGCTCCGCCTGTGGAAGCCCCCGTGGCGTACACGCCGCTCCATGGCGTGGGGCGCGACGTCCTGATGATCTTGTTTGATGCCGCGGGTGCCGGCCAGCCCTCAGTCGTAGACACTCAGGGCGACCCTGATCCCGAGTTCCCGACTGTCGTGTTCCCCAACCCCGAGGAAGCGGGGGTTATGGACGCGGTTGTGGCGCTCGCTCGATCCGAAGACTGCGTGTTGGCCGTCGCCAATGACCCCGACGCCGATCGTTTGGCTGTGGCCATTCCGGTCCGGGGACACGATGGCTCGTCTGCTTGGCGAACTCTCACCGGCGACGAGTTGGGAGCGTTGTTGTGCGACCGACGGCTCGAGACCACCGACGGTCCGGCCAGGAAAGTGGTCTCGACGGTTGTGTGCTCATCGTTGGTGGAGAAGATGGCGAGAGCCGCAGGCGTTCATCATCGAGTCACGCTGACGGGCTTCAAATGGATCATCGGTGAGGCATATGCGGACGCTGACCTGGAACCAGTGTTCGCCTATGAGGAGTCGCTCGGCTACGCCACCTGCCATGCGGTCAGAGACAAGGACGGGCTCTCCGCCGCACTGAGAATTGTCGAGCTGGCCGAGCACCTCCGACGGCTCGGGACCAACGTGGCCGAACACCTTGATGAACTGGCAGTGCGTCACGGTCTTCATGTGACCAAACATGCGAGTGTTCGGTTCGAGGGGCCATCGGCAGTTGAGGATGCGAGCTCTGCGGTCGACGCACTGCGGCTCCGCGCGCCCCATGTGTTGGCGAGTCGGGCAGTGGTGGGACGGGTCGACTATGCAGAGGGCGGTGAGCTGCCGCCCACCAACCTTCTGCGGATCGATCTCGAAGGTGGGATTCGGGTACTGATCCGGCCGAGCGGTACTGAACCCAAGACGAAGCTGTACCTCGAGAAGGTCGTCGACGTTGCTGATGTGTCCGAGGTCCCCCTGGCGCGACACCAAGCCCTCGAGGAGCTTTCGGCCCTGGTGCCGCAGCTGGAGTCAGCCTTACTGGGTTGAGCAATCGCTGTCGGCGCGGAGAATTCGCTCGGGGTCGTCAGCCAACAACGCCCGACTCACGAAGAGACGCGATCTCGCCCGAGGCCAGGCCCAGCTCGGTCAGGACCCGATCGGTGTGTTCTCCGAGACTTGGCGCCGGTGTCCCGGCCAGAGCCGGCGTCGCCGTGAAACTGGGAGCGGGCGTCGTTTGGCGCATGCGCCCCGCTGTTGGATGGTCGACCTCCTCGATGATTCCGATTGCATCGATCTGGGGGTCATTCCAAAGCCCGTCGCGGGCAATCGCGGGAGAGTACGGCACATCGGAGCGATCGAAGAGATCGGAGCACTCGGCAGTGGTCAACGTGGCGACATGTTCGCCCACCATCGTCATCAGGGCGTCGTAGTTTCGCAGTCGATCGCCGATCGTCGCGAACCTTGAATCCTCGCTCCAGGCAGTCTTGCCGGAGACGCGACACAACGCCTCCCATTCCTTGTCTGGTGCGATGGCGGCGGTTACGGCGCCGTCCAGTGTGGGCCAGAAGCGAAGCGTCGGGCCGTACATGACGCCGGGGGTTGTGTCGGGGCCGATGTAGGTGTGGTCCGACATCCCCACCGGCCACAGGAACTGGACCGAGGCCGCCAACATGTTGAGCTCGACGTGTTGACCCCCGGATCCGGTAGCGCGGGCCAGCAACGCGGCCGTGATCGCCTGGCTCAACGTCAGAGCCGTCACCTGGTCGGTGACCGCAAGTCGGACCGGTTGCGGTGCGTTGGTGTCGTCGTTGCTTTGGGCCGCCACGATCCCCGATCGACCTTGCACCGTGGGGTCATAGGCTCGCGCGGCGCTCAGGGGTCCGGTATCGCCGAACCCCGTGACCGATGCGTGAACGATCTCGGGGTTGATCTCGGAGAGTTCGTCATAGCTGAGCCCGAGGCGTGCGGCGACACCTGGCCGCCAGTTCTCCACGAAGACATCGGCCTCCGCCACCATGCGATGGACGAGAGCGCGCCCTTGGTCGGAGGTGAGGTCGATGACCACGCTTTGTTTGCCGCGGTTCAGGTTCACGAACCACGACCCGAGCCCATTGCGGATGTGGCCGCTCTTGCGCATGATGTCGCCCTCGGGTGCCTCGATCTTGACGACCTCTGCGCCCTGATCTGCAAGCAACGAACAAGCCCACGGGCCGGTGATCACCGACGCGGCCTCGACGACTCGAATTCCAGTCAGTGGTCCGCTCACGCGAACTCCTGCGACGTCAGCGGACCTCTCGCCATGTGGAGGGTGCTACGCCAGGCCGAACTGTCGGTCGCCGGCATCGCCGAGACCAGGCATGATGAACGCGACCTCGTTGAGACCGGCGTCGATGGACGCCGTCCAGACCGTGGCGTCGAATCCTTCGGCGCTGAACGACTCGATTCCTTCTGGCGCAGCGAGGACGCACACCACGGTCATGGCGCCCGCATTGGCGTCGCGCAACAGCTTGCACGTGTGGATGAGTGAGCCACCGGTTGCCAGCATCGGGTCCAGCACCAGCACCCGCTTCTGACCCAGATCCTCGGGAACCGTGTTCACGTATGCATCGGGGAGCAAGGTTTCCTCGTTGCGTTTGGCCCCAATGAAGCCGACCCGTCCGTTCGGTAGCAACTCCAGTGCGGCGTCCAGCATTCCGAGGCCTGCCCTCAGAATCGGGACGATGAGCGGCGGATCGGCCACCTGAACCCCTCGGGCGGGCGCCATTGGTGTGTCTATGTCGATCTCGATCGCCGGCTGATCGCGAAGTGCTTCGTAGATCAGGTACGACGAAAGTTCATGCAGGTTGCGGCGAAAGCCAGCGCGCTTCGTGTGTTTGTTCCGCAGGCGCGTGAGGCGTTCGGCAACGAGTGGGTGGTCGACGACGTTTGCTGTCATATGTCCAGCATGCCCTACGCGTTACGATCTTCCCATCAGCGACCGGCCATTTGTTCTGGGTGTCGACCTGGACGGCGTCTGCGGAGACCACACCGGCATCTTCCGCGAGATCGTCGCCGAGGTCAAAGGCGTGCCGATTGAGTCGTTGCCGCTGGAGCGGCAGTGGAGCTTCGTTGAGTGGGGGCTCAGTCCGGAGGAGTTCGAGGAGCTGCACGAGATAGCGGTCGTCGAACACCGGATGTTTCGGGACATGCCAGTTATGGACGGTGTTGCGGAGTGCTTGTGGCGACTCTCAGACGAAGGAGTCTGGATACGTATCATCAGCCACCGGTTGTATGTCAATTGGGGTCACGCGATTGCCGCTGGCGACACTGCAGCGTGGTTGGATCAAGCCAGAATTCCTTACCGCGACCTCTGTTTCATCGGAGCAAAGTCCGCCATCGACGCTGACGCGTATGTCGAGGACGGGCCACACAACATCGAGGCCTTCCATGCAGATGGCCGCGACGTGATCATCTACGACCAGCCCTACAACCGTCACCTGACCGGTACCCGAGCCAGTACGTGGGCCGAGGTCGAGGAGATGGTCCTGGAGCGGCTGGCCCAACACCGAGGTGTCGCTCAGCCACAACTGCCCGGTGTGGATGCTGGGGCTGACCGCCTCGACCGGCGACGCGGAGAAACCGGGGAGTAGCCTTCAGCTGCCTGTTTGGATCCGGACGACGTTGACGGCCAGGTCGGAGTATCGATCGGGCAGGCTCGAGTCTCCCTCGGGTTGCAGCACCGGTTCCGCCTCGTCGGGGGTTTCGGCTACGAGGTGTCCGAAACCAGTTCGGTGTTGCTCGCCGACGTAGACGAGCCACACAACTCGGTCTTCGCCGAGCGTGGTGTTCGATACCTCGGCCGGAGGCCCAAGACTGGCGAGCAAGCCTCGGATCGTTGTTGCGTTCGGGGCGTCAGCAGGGGAGACCGTCACCGATGCAACGGCGTCGTCGTGGGTACCGATCCAGATGAACAGCTCCGAATCAGGATCGCGGAATCGCATCAATCCGGCCTCGACGCTGGTGCCTTCCCCATAACGCTGCGCCGCTTCTGTGAGCGCGGCGTCAGCGTCCACCCCGAGGCAGATCTCGGCGAGGCAGCCATCGGCGCCTACCAGGGCCTCTTCAGGACCGTCGTCGGTAGAGTCGGGTTCGTCGCCGGAGTCACCGTTGTCGATATTCCCGCTGCCTGACTCATCCTCGGTGTTCGGTTGCGGTGGCCGCGATGGCTGCCCCGGTGTGCCGTTTTGCATGAACCAGAGTTCGCTGTCGGGGTCCAAAACGTCGAGATTGTCGGTGGAGATGTCGGAACGGGCCAGAGCGGGCGAACCTACGAACGGCACTGGACGTGGGGGCGCCGCTGACTCGAAATCGACGCGGAACGTCTCATCGTTTCGCATGGCCCGCGGATGAGGTGACGCGCTGTGGCCCCGGCTGACTACGACTGTGGCCCCGGCCATGTCGATTTCGGACCAGGCTTGTTGACCTTCGACGCCTGGGGGTAGCGGGTAGGTGTCCAACGCATTCGCAGCCCGGTCGTAGACGACGACTTGTGGAGCGGGTGAACGTTGGCGCTCTATGACCGCGATCTCTCCGTCTGAGTTGAGCGTTGCTGCACCGATCGACAGGTGTGGGCAGTCGAGGGGGTCCGCTGGCGTCGGGAACGGAGATGAGTACTGCTCCTGGCCAGGCCCCGAGTACTCGATCCACTCGCAGTCAGCGTTGTGGTGTCGTTTCAAGGACATGTAGCCACCCTCGAGGGTCCAGGCGGCTCCGGCCCAGGTATGTCCGTCGTTGTCTGCCTGCTCCCAGCGGGTGGCTTCCAGCGTTTCAGGGGTGCGATCGGGTGAGTTCAGTGAGACGCTGTGGAGGCTCGCCGCTCCGCTTTGGCCTTCCGAGGCGTGTTCGTGGACTGAGTACAGGATGTCGATGCTGTCCTCGAGTTCTCTGACGTCCCAGAGATGCACGCTCGATCTGGCAGCATCGTCGGATATGAAGCTTGCCAGGACCTCGGCGTCACCGGTGTCGGCCAAGTTGTCGACGGACAGCCAGGACAGCGTGTTGGCCGCGGAGGCGACCAATCCGCCCCGGCGATCGTCGCGGACTGTCAGGGCGCCCGACGCAGGTTCTGTGAGGTCTTGTTCGTACCACGCCGTCTCGGGTGGTTGGCAGCATACGAGAGTCGCATAGAGGTCTCCGGTTGGGCCGACGAGGCCGGCACCCCAGCCCGTAGCCGTCAACAAGCTCACATCCCGGACGATCGAAGCCGGATCCGGTGTTGCCGTCGGCGCCGCCTCGCCGGGGTCCTCGTCGGGCGTCGGGGTCGGGATCGGAGCGGGCGTAGCGGTTGGAGTTGGGACGACGATGGCGACGCCGCCGTCGGTTGCGGACACCGTCTCGGGTAGGTCGGTCGCGGAGTTGATCAATACGTACCCGCCAGCCGCCGCCGCAAGGAGAATCACCGTGCCAAGACCGCGTCCAAACCAAAGCCTCCGTCGACCTCGGCCACGCACATGCTGGAAGTCGCTCGAGAAGTCGGGTGTGGTCGAAGCCTGGCGCCTGAGTTCGCGATCCAACCGGGACTCGAAGTCATCCATCGTCTTCACCCAGCTCGACCCTCAGCTGGTCGAGGGCCCTGGACAGCCTGCTCTTGACCGTTCCGAGCGGAACACCCAAGGCTTCTGCGACCTCGCTCGTAGACCACTGGAGCAGATACCTGAGGACGACAACGGACCGGAACTCGATGGGCAAGGTCTCCAGCGCCTGGGTCAGAGCGGGGTCGTTCGAGTGTTCGAAGGTGGATTGCGACACCTCGTCGGTGATTACCTCGCGTTTGGTCTTGCGGATTCGACTGCGAGCCCAGTTGAGTGACACGCGGTACACCCAGCCGGCCGGGTTGTCGTAGTGCTGGATCTTGCGCCAGTTCTGATAAGCCCGCACGAATCCTTCATCGGTGGCCTCGCGTGCGAGCTCAGAGTCGCCGATCGCGAGGCTGAGAGCGCGGTAGAGCCCGGGAGCCTCGACGCGGTAGAACGACTCGAAGGAGGAATCAGTAGCCACGACCAGCGAGACCGGCGCGTGCGCCAGGGTTGCAATCACGGGCTACACACGCTCGCCCACCCCGAACGGTTCCCCCTACGTCGCTCACCTGTCGGCCTCGGCGGCCGGGTCGGAGTTGATTTGGCCTAGCAGTCCGGGAAGCTGGCGGATCGATTCGATGACCAGGTAATCATGGGTGTCAGGGGTCGCGTCGTGGTCGTTCTCGAACTCCCAATTGTTGTGCGCCGGAATATGAACGCCGCTCCCACCGATCTCCAACACTGGCAACACGTCCGACTTCACTGAGTTGCCGACCATGATGAACGAACCAGCATCGATTTCTTGTCTCTGGAGGATCGTCGCGTAGGAAGCAGCGTCCTTCTCGGTGACAATGTGGACTCCATCGACCAACTCGGCCAGCCCTGACTGGGCCACCTTGGCTTCTTGGTGCAACAGATCTCCTTTGGTGATTATCAACAGGCGGTAATCGGCCGAGAGCATTTCGACGGTGTCGCGGACGCCGTCGAGGAGATCGACAGGATGGTTCATCATCTCCTTCCCCCAGGCAACGATCCGGTGTACGTCGTCGCCGTTGACTTGACCGTCGGTCAGTTGGATGGCGGTTTCGATCATCGACAAGGTGAACGACTTGACGCCGTATCCGAAGTACTCGAGATTCCGTCGTTCGACGGCGAAGAGGTGCGTCTGGATGTCCTGGCTCGGGTCGTATGCGGCTATCAACTCGCGGAAGCGTTGTTCAACGTCGATGAAGTGAACTTCGGACTCCCACAACGTGTCGTCCGCGTCGAGTCCTACTACCGAGATCGACAATTCGGTCCCTCCGGTCGGTGTGGCTGGTAGCTCGATCCCTGAACCCGTCAGACCATCGTTCGGCCGGCATACCAGGGTTTGATGACTGTGTTGATGATCTCGAGTCGTTCATCGAAAGGGATGAAGGCGCTCTTCATGGCATTGATCGTCAGCCATTGCACTTGATGCCAGGACCATCCGTATGCGCTGCAGCACACATCGAATTCGTTAGTCATCGACGTTGCGCTCATCAGGCGGTTGTCGGTGTTCATGGTGACGCGATACCGGAGCTCGACGAGGTCTTTGATCGGATGTTCGGCGATGGATGCGGCGGCTCCGGTGTGAACGTTCGAGCTCGGGCACAACTCGAGGGGGATTCTCGTGTCGCGTACGAACGCGGCCAGCCGGCCAAGTTCGAACCGGCCGTCGGGGAGTTTGACCGTGTCGTCCATGATCCTCACACCGTGGCCGAGCCTCTCGGTTCCGCAGTACTGGATCGCCTCCCAGATCGACGGTGGTCCGAACGCCTCACCGGCATGGATCGTGATGTGAAAGTTCTCTCGATGGATGTACTGGAACGCATCGAGGTGGCGGGTAGGCGGATTCCCTGCTTCGGCGCCGGCGATGTCGAATCCAACGACGCCTCTGTCGCGGTGGCGAACGGCCAGCTCGGCGATCTCGACACTGCGCGCGGCGTGGCGCATGGCGGTGACGAGTGTGCCGATGCGAATCGCTCGGCCGCTACTGCCATCGGCGAAGCCTGCGACAGTGGCCTCCACCACCTCGTCCAGGTCCAGGCCCCCTTCGACGTGCAGTTCAGGCGCGAAGCGCACTTCGGCATAGACCACTCCGTCATCGGCGAGGTCCTCCGCGCACTCGGCAGCGACCCGGTAGAGGGCATCGGCGGACTGCATCACCCCGACCGTGTGGGCGAACGTCTCGAGGTACAGCTCGAGGTTTAGTCGACTTGCTCCCCGCACCATCCATGTGGCCAGTTCGTCGGGATCGTTGGTGGGAAGGTCGGCGTAGCCGTTTCTTGCAGCCAGATCGATCACCGTCGAGGGCCTTACGCCGCCGTCGAGGTGGTCGTGGAGCAGAACCTTCGGAGCCTGGCGCAGTTCCGGTGCTGTGGGTGAGGCCATACCTCAGGCTATCCACGGCATCTGTGTGAGACTCTGAGGGTGACCTCGCTCTCTTGTGGACGATGCCGTTCGACGAGAAACAGCGCTGTTGTGGTGGTCTTTTTGGCTCTGTTCGTTTTCGGAGCCTGTGGGGGTGACGGCGGTGGCGCTGACTCGGATGACGCCGGTGACAACTGTGATCAGATCGTCGATCGCTGGGTCGAGATCCAACAGCAGCTTCTGGACGACCTCGATGACGCCGAGGACCGGGACCTCAGTGACGACGCCGTAGCGGCGCTCTCGGCCGGCACCGCAAGCGGTCTGTTCGAGAACAGTCGAGACGCGACTCGGCTCGGCTGTGAGGATGTGCTCATGGCAGGTAGTGCTGCGCTTTGTGACCGAGTCTCAGAACTGCAAGCGCCGGGGCCGGCCTCGACGGCCGCTCTCGCCGACCTCCAGACCCAATGCGCGAGTTAGCTCGCAGGGGACGGCGAGAACCCTCTGAGCGGCAGCTCGGGCGATCGTTGTAGCCAGTTGTCGGAGGGGTAGTTTGCCGTGCCGTCGATCACGTGAAGGGTGTACGCGTGGCGCGAACGGTCGGATGTGTTCGGTGCGGACCAATGGGGGAGCAGGCCGTCGATCAGGACAAGAGTTCCCTTCTCGGCTTCGAGGGGAACGCCCTCGTCTTCTGGGAACGGTGAATCGTCCAAGGTGTCCATCGTGGTTCCATTACCGCTGGTGGTGCGGCGGAAGCGCTGCTTTGCGGGAAGTCGGTGTTTGCCGGGCAGGCACCACAAACAACCATTTTCGACTGTCGCATCTTCGAGGGCTACCCAGAAACCGACAACGGATCGCGGTTCGGTCCACAGGAACGGGTGGTCGGTGTGCCAGACCACTTCACCTCCGATGCGGGGCTGTTTGAAGATGTACATCGACTGGAGCAGCAGCGGGTCGACGAACCCTATGTCGCGTGCCACCGCCGCCAGTTCGGGTTTGCGAGAGAATCCCGAGAAGACCGGGTCGAGGTCGTGCATGGCGTGACCGACCTTGTTGAGCGCCTCATGTTTGGGAACCCGCAGGGTGCCATCGTCGCCGTGGGCGCCTTCCTCGAAGAAGAAACGCACCGTGTCCCCAGATGTGAGGAAGTATTCGTCTTCGTCGTGTTGGCGATCGGTCGTCGAGAACACCGTTGAAACGCTGTCTGGGTCGAAGGCGTCGACCATCTTGTCCATCCGGTCACGGAGGCCGTCGACTTCGGTGTGGGAGTAGAAGCCCGGAAGGACCAGGACCCCGGTGTCGGTGAATTGGCGCTGTTGTTCGGCCGACAGACCGAAGGGGGCCTCAGACATGTTCCCTACGGTAGGTCGTCGGGGGTGAATGCGTCGGGCAGCAATGTTTCGAGGCGGGTGGCCCCATTGACCAACAGCGCTGGGCCGGCGAGCTCCATGAGGACCTGCCGGCAACGGCCGCATGGCGTGAGGCAACGACCCTCGTGGTCGGTGGCAGCGAGGGCGACGATTGGACCCGAACCGTCGGTGATCATTCGGCCCAAAAGGCTGATCTCGGCACAGAAGGTCAGACCAAAGCTGACGTTTTCGACGTTGACGCCGGTGATGACTTCGCCCGCTTCGGTGAGGGCAGCGGCCCCTACTTGCAGCCGTGAATACGGAGCGTAGGCGTTGGCAGCCGCTTCGGTTGCTGCGCGCCGCAGCTGATCCCAGTCGACCTCGGTTGTCACCTCAGCGTTCGCCCCTTCGGTAGACGACACCGTCGGCGGCCGGTGGCCTCAAGCGCTGGCTCGCGAAGATCAACACCAGCAACACAATCGCGAACGGCATGGTGTTCGGAAGCCAGTCGGGTGCGGTATCGGAGGCCAGGTACCAGATGAATATTGCGGTTCCCAAGACCGCCGCTAGGACGGCGTCGCTCTTCTTGCGTTTGCTGATCGCCCACAACGCGGTGGCTGCCATCGCGATCGCCACGACCAACAACAAGGCGTGGGTCGAGCTGCCATCGAGGTCGCGCAACGAAACGCCGAAGGGGTAACCGAAGACGAACGCTCCGATGAGGATTCCGGCGGGACGCCAGTTGCCGAATATCAACGCGGCCAAGCCGATGAAGCCACGTCCGACGGTCTGGCCCTGGCGGTAGAAGCCGGTGAGCTCGAGCACGATGAAGGCGCCTGCCATCCCCGACAGGGCGCCGCTGATGACCACGCCGATGTACTTGCTCTTGTAGATGTTCACGCCGAGCGAATCACCAGCCCAAGGATTCTCGCCGGCGATCCGGAGTCGGAGCCCGAAGCGAGTCCGCCAGATGATGTAGGCACTTATCGGCACGAGCGCCAGAGCGATCATCGTGAAGTACGAGATGTCGGCCATGAACCCGCGCAGGAAGCCCGCCATGTCGGAGACGAAGAAGATCTCCCAGTCATCGATAGTGCCCAGGATGTCCGCCGTTTCTATTCCGAACAGGTCGCCACCCGCCAGGAACGGCATCGTGAACTTGCCGACCGAACTGACCGCTGGGGACTGCGTAATGGAGCCGCCCGCGAACCCTGTGAACACCTCGTCGGACAGGAAGCGTGTGACGCCTGGCGCGGTGATGTTGATGGCCACACCCGAGATGATGTGATCAACGCCGAACTGGACGGTCGCGATGGCGTGGACCAGTCCGCCCACCGCTCCGCCGATCATGCCGGCGAGGACTCCGCCCCAGGGGCCCCACTGCACTGCGCCCCAGGCACCGAACCAGGTGCCGAGGATCATCATTCCCTCGAGCCCGATATTCACCACGCCAGCACGTTCCGCGAACAAGCCACCGAGGCCCGCCAGGAGAATCGGGATGCTCCACCGCAACATCGCGCCCGAAGCCGTGTCGGCGGTGAGGCGGCTCGAGTCTCCTGACTCGAGTGACTGCACGATTGTCAGCACGAGGATGCCGATGGCTGCGGACGCCGAGAAGCGGGCCCATCCCGGCAGAGAGAGAAATCTCTGGAAGACGTTCATGCGGCCGCTTCTTCGGTGGACTTGTCCTCGGATCTCTTCTGCAGCACCGCAGCTGCTGCAGCGGCTTCTTCGCGTCGCCGAATGCGGCCCACAGCCTCGTAGGAGATGACCGCCGTCAACAAGATGATGCCCTTCATGATGTCGACGATTTCGGGTGTGGCCGAGCCGGTGATCTGGAGCACTGAGGACGCCGTGTCCATGAACGCCCAGAGAAGCGCGCCGACGGCTATGCCGACCGGGTTGTTCCTCCCGAGGAGGGCTACGGCGATGCCGTTGAAGCCGATGGCCTGAGTGAAGTTGACGTCGTAGCGGTGGGCCTTGGACAAGATGTCCACCATGCCGACGAGACCGGCAACGGCGCCGCCGAGGAGCATCGCCATCATGATCATCCGCGCCGGTGGTACACCCCCGGCTCGAGCTGCCAGGGGATTGAGGCCGCTGGCCCGCAGATCGAATCCCATACGAGTGCGATTGATGAAGAGGTGGTAGAGGACGCCCACCGCGATGGCGATGAAGACCATTCCCGAGAGTTCACGCGGCGCTCTGATGTCGCGAGAGAAGATCTCCAGTATCCAGTTGATGTTCGGCATGTGGCCGGTGTCGTCGATCAGCGCGGTGCCCGACGAGGTGGCGATGTCGCCGTCGCGCCACTCGACGCTGAGCCACGCAACCAACCCGCCGATGGCGATGAAGTTCAACATGATCGTCGAGATCACTTCGTTGATGCCGCGGTGAACCTTCAACAGGCCGGCAAGCCCGGCCCAGGCCGCGCCCACGGAGATCGAGACGACCATGATGAATACGACGTGGAGGAAAGGAGGCAGGTCGACGGCTCCGCCGGCCGCCGCGCCGAAGAACGCGGCGAGAATGTACTGACCCTCAACGCCGATGTTGAACAGGTTCATCTTGAACCCGATTGCCACTGCGACGCCTGCGAGATACAGCGGCACAGCCCGGTTGAACATGTCGACGATCGATTCGAGCTGAGTGCCGCTCTCGATCATGTCACCGTAGGCAGTGACCGGATTGGAGCCCGAGATGATCAAGACCAACGAGGACAGGGTGACAGCAAAGATGACTGCAGCCGCCGGTGCCGCAAGCGCGTACATGACCTGACGGGAGACGGGGAGGTTCACGGGCTGTCCTCTCCGAGAGCGGCGCCCGTCATGTAGCTGCCGAGGTCTCGAGGGGACAACGTGGCCGGATCGAGGGTTGCGACGAGCCGACCACGCAACATCACTGCGATGGTGTCGGAGAGACCTATCAGCTCGTCGAGGTCGGCGGAGATCAACAGAGTTGCCAGGCCGTCCTTGCGGGCCGTTCGAATATCGTCCCAAACCGCTGCTTGGGCGCCGACGTCGATCCCGCGTGTTGGGTGGGATGCGATGAAGACGCGGGGCTCGGAAGTCAGCTCTCGCCCGATGATCAGCTTCTGCTGGTTTCCCCCAGAGAGCGCATGGGCCGAGACGTCGATGGTTGGTGTGCGGACATCGAACTCCTGGACGATCTTCTCGGTGCGTTTCCGTGCCCCTGCACGATCGACCCAAATTCCCTTGGCGAAGGGCTTCTGGGTTTGGTGTCCGAGAGCGGCGTTTTCCCATAGCGGCGCATCGAGCAACAGGCCCTCCTGGTGGCGGTCCTGGGGGACATAGCCGATACCGGCTTCGCGCCGTTCTCTCACGTCAGAGTCGGTAATGTCCTCGCCGAACAACTCGATCGAGCCAAATGCCTGGGGTGTGATGCCCAAAAGTGCTTCGACCAACTCGCTCTGACCGTTGCCTTCGATACCGGCCAGACCGAGGATCTCGCCGCGGTGAACCTTGAAGGAGACCTCCTCGACAATGGGGCGGTCGTCGCCCCCGATCACGGTGAGCTCGGTGACTTCGAGCGCCACGACGTCGGTAACCGTCGACTCGGCTGTCTCGGGCGTGGGGAGTTCCGAACCCACCATCAGCTCGGCGAGGTCGGCCGCAGTCACGTCCTCGGGCTTGACCGTCGCCACGGTGCGGCCCTGTCGTAACACCGTGATGGTGTCGGCGATCTCAAGTACCTCATCGAGTTTGTGGTCGATGAACAGAATCGTCGAGCCTGCCGCCTTCAGCTCTCGAAGATTCCGGAACAGTTCCTCGACCTCCTGGGGGACGAGTACTGCCGTTGGTTCGTCGAGGATCAGGATCTTGGCTCCCCGGTACAGGACCTTGATGATCTCGACTCGTTGCCGTTCGCCGACCTCGAGTTCTTCGACGTACTCATCGGGATCTACCCTGAGCCCATAGGCGGAAGCCACCTCGGCGAGATGAGTGTGGGCTTCGTCGAAGTCGATGCGGCCAAACGACTCGGTGGGCTCGGACCCCATGATCACGTTCTCGAGAACGGTCAGGTAGTCGGCCAACATGAAGTGCTGGTGCACCATGCCGATGCCATGTTCGATCGCATCGGCCGGCGACTTGAAGTCGACCTTCTCGCCTCGAACGATCATCTCGCCCTCGTCGGGCGGCTGCATGCCGTAGAGGATCTTCATCAGGGTGGACTTGCCTGCCCCGTTCTCTCCGCAGATGGCATGGATCTCGCCATCCTCGACATGCAGGTTCACATCGTCGTTGGCGATGACACCGGGGAATGTCTTGGTTATCCCCCGAAGCTCGATTGCTGCGGTCACTCGTCCCTCCAACACTGATCCGCATTTGCCCCGCCTAAAAAGCGAAGCGGGACCGGACACTAGTCCGGCCCCGCTTCGAGAGTCACATATCGTGGAGGGGCACCTCGGTGGGCAACCCCGGAGAATCAGCCGCGTGCCTCGGCCGGGTCGGTGGTGACCACGATCTCCTTGGCCACGATCTGATCGCGGTAGCCGTTGATCTCATCGACGTGGCCGTCGATGAATCCACCACTCGTGGAGTAGTCGACACCGCCGATGGCCAGGTCGTAGACGATGTTCGCGGCTACGAACGTGCCGTCGAGCTGCTGCTGGATGACGTTGAACACCGCTACGTCGACACGCTTGACCATCGAGGTGAGCACGAAGTCCTGGAGGGCGGGGTCGACAGTGAGGTACTGGTCGGAGTCGACGCCGATGCCCCACACCTTGCTGTCGCCGCTCTCGGTGAACTCGGAGGCTGCGGCGAACATGCCGGAGCCGGTGAGGCCGGCGGCAGCGTAAATGACGTCGGCACCTTCGTCGTACATGGCGAGGGCGATTTCTTTACCCTGGTCGGGTACGAAGAAGCCGTTGAAGTCGGGGAACTCAGCCGCGTACTGGCTGACTACCTCGATGTCGGGGTTCACGGTCTTGGCACCCTGGATGAAGCCCGCTTCGAACTTCTCGATGAGGCCGCCGGGGATGTTCTGCACGCCACCGATGAAGCCGAGTTTGTTGGTCTCGGTTTCGAGAGCCGCAGCGACACCGACGAGGAACGAACCCTCGTGTTCGGCGAAGGTCATACCCACAACGTTGGGGTTGACCGGCTCGAATGTGTCGAAGTCGAGCATCGAGTCGTCGGTGATGGCGAAGTTGACT
>JBPCTU010000367.1:0-3530 GCA_051011515.1 Acidimicrobiales bacterium | reverse complement strand
GTCGCTTGGTAGGGCCGGTTCGGTCACGCTCGGCGACGCGACAGGCTGGGGTGTTGTCGCTGATGTAACCGGTTCGGTCTCCACGTTGGTGTCGTTTTGGTCAGCCACCACAACGACACCGACCACGAGCACAATCGCGGCTGCCACCGCTAGGACAGCGGCTCGGCGCTTCCGCGGTGGGGAGGCTGGGCTCTCGACAGGGTCCCGGAGATCGAACACCGTCAGATCCGAGCCACACGTTTCGCAGACATCGGCCTCGGCAGATTGGGCGCGTGGCGCGTTGGGGGTCGTGGTTGAGGCCGCGGCGGCGGACGTGATCTCGGTTACGCCGACAGGTCTGCGTTTTGCCCGCTGGGAGCGGCCATATTCAGCCAACTGGCTATGGAGTTCGGTACTCACGCTCTCACTCCCATCTGGTCACGGAGACGGGCCATGCCGCGCTCGGCATGGGTCTGCACGCTGGACTTCGAGATCTCCAAGAACCCGGCGACTTCGCTCATCGTCCACTCGAAGCAATAGAGCAACATGACCACCACCCTCTGCTGAGTGGGAAGGCTGACGAGTGCGGGGGGGAGACCCGGTTCGAACCACGGCGTTGTCACATCGTCGGCGGGTATCAGCGCCAACGGTTGCCGTTCGACGCGTTGGCGGCCCCGATGCCGACCCCGCACGTACAAATACCCCCCGGGATTCTCCATCTCACGAATTCTTGGCCAGTGCTCCCAGGCATACGCCAGAGCATCAGCGGTTGCCTCTCGACCCTCGTAGTTCCCCAACGCCGCCGAGAGCGCGTCGTGTAGGCGAGGCTCTATCCGACGGACGAATCCCTCGAATGAACTATCAGCCTCGAACATCCCAGCCAAGAGTGCCCCCTCGGGTCTCTACCCTATTAACGGGGCCAACCGGCTGTTCGTACGACAAGAGCTCCGAAATAACTTGCAGCTCGCCCGCACTTACCGGGCCGCTGCACTACCCCAGACAGGGTGGCCCCGATCGCCGGGAAGGTGCGACACCCAAGAGGCGATCAGGTCCTCTGTCGGGACAGCGGAGTGGCCGGCCCAGGTGGGTGTGCAGGGCGCATAGGCGCTGACTCAGTCGTTGACGTCGAGGTAGATGGCCCATTGGTGTGCCCAGAGAACCCGTAGTTGGCCGTGTTCGACCGCCTCGGCCCGAGATGTCCACTCACCGAAGCCTGCGCCCTCGCGGCTGGGAGCGTCCCCGATCGACGACATCATCTCCTCGCCAATCAAAGTCGTGTTGCGTTCACCGCCTGAGGAAACACTGGTTTGGGGATACCCGTACCGGCAGGTTCAGCCTCACACCGGCTCGTAGCTCATGGTGGCCAAGGGTTAGCTCCCCTAGCGCCTCTGGTACGAAGAGGTCACCGCCGCCCACACACCCTTGTCGCTGGTTCTGTACCCGATTGTTGCTGATCACGGCAACGACGCTGGTCAGCGCCGGTGCCCGGGGCGGGACTTGAACCCGCACTCCCCGTAGGGAAAGGGATTTTGAGTCCCTCGCGTCTGCCAATTCCGCCACCCGGGCCGGAGGACGAATTTCTCGCACGATGCGCAGAGGAAGCGTAGCCTTCGGCCATGCCGGCTCCACGTCGATTCATGCACCGAGTGGCGCGGCTGGCAATCGTGATTTCGTTCCTCCTTGCATCGATCGCCATCGTCCGCGATCGGCTGATCGCAGCCAACCACGCCAAGCACGGGCCACACCCACTTCCGAGCGACGATCCTGGGCCGGTCTGAGGTGTCACGCATGTGTCAGAAAATGCAACGAAACAGGCACAATTGTGGTCAAACCGGTGGCGATTGAAGAAACTGCCGCGCCCGTGACCCCACCACCCGCCGAGAGGTAACAAATCGCAATGATCGTCTTCATGTATCCGGGGCAGGGCTCACAGCAGTCCGGAATGGGCGAAGCATGGGTCGACCACCCGTCGTGGGAACTGGTCACCGAGGCATCCGAGACATCTGGCCGCGACCTCGAGGCACTGCTGTTGCGGGCCGACGACGAAGAGCTGAGGCAAACCCGTAACGCCCAGCTCGCGACCTTCCTGACCTCGGTGGTCGTCTACGACGCCGTACAGCGAGTCGGCGTCGAGGCCGCTGCGCACGCCGGCCACAGCCTCGGAGAGTATTCTGCGCTCACGGCGTCTGGCGCTCTCGACTTCGACGACGCGGTACGGCTGGTGTCTGAACGTGGCGAAGCCATGCAGATCTGCGCCGAGGCCGAGCCCGGCACGATGGCTGCCGTCCTCGGGCTGGACGACAACAAGGCGGAGAGTGCCTGCCATCGGGTCGACGATGACGTCTGGGTGGCGAACTTCAACGCTCCAGGCCAAGTTGTGATTGCGGGATCGCCACAAGCCGTGGACGAAGCCGGAGCAGTAGCCAAGAGTCTCGGCGCAAAGCGAGTCATGGGGCTTCCGGTGTCCGGTGCTTTCCACACACCGTTCATGGGCCCAGCGCGCGATCGACTCCGCAAGGCGATCGATCAGATCGAGTTCCGTGACCCCGACCACCCCGTCTACGCCAACGTCGATGCCATAGGACACACGTCCGCATCGGACTGGCCGGCGTTGCTCTCGTCACAGCTCACGAGCCCAGTGCGCTGGCGCCAGACGCTCAACGAGCTCGATTCGGTGGGGTTCACCACCTTTGTAGAGCTCGGCCCCGGAACAGTTCTGACCGGGACGGCCAAACGAACTGTCAAGGGAGCAAACAACTTGAAGGTCAATACGCCCGATGACCTCGACGCACTTCTCGAGTCCATCTCGGGCCAACCGCCTGGCGGTGCCTCGGCTCAGCTGGAAGGCGAAGCACTCTTCGCCACCGAACGGTTGATCGTCAGCCCATGCGCCGGCGTGTTCACCGCAATCGACGAGGAAGCAGCCGGCACACCTATCGACGCCGGCCACCTAGTCGGCCACGTAAATGGGGTCGAGGTTCGAAGTAGTTTCGCCGGTGAACTGCAAGGATTCCTCGCCATCGAAGGCGAACGAGTCACGACCAGCCAGCCGATCGCCTGGCTGCGGACAAGATCATGAAGCACAACACCCCCATGCGTGGTGCCACAATCACCGGCTACGGAACCGCCTTGCCCGAGAAGGTCCTCACCAACCACGACTTGGCGCAAATGGTCGACACCACCGACGAATGGATCCGCGACCGAACCGGTATCGAAGAACGCCGCATAGGCGGCACCACCAGCGGCCTAGGTATCGAGGCAGCTCAAAAGGCCATGTCGATGGCCGGAGCTGATCCCGACGACATCGACCTCGTGATCCTGGCGACAACGTCGCCCGATGACCAGGTGCCGGGGAGCTCGCCCACGATCCAACACGAGCTCGGCCTGTCGTGCGGCGCCCTCGATGTCAACGCAGCCTGTTCAGGGTTCGTCTACGGACTCATCGCCGCTCATGGGTTCATCGGCGCCGGCGCCAAGAAGGTGTTTGTCATCGGGTCCGACACACCCAGTCGAATAACCAACTGGACCGATCGAACAAAACGCATTCTGTT
>JBPCTU010000366.1:0-4717 GCA_051011515.1 Acidimicrobiales bacterium | reverse complement strand
GGTGGAGGCCGAAGCCCAAGCAGTGGCCACCAGTTGTTGGACTGACAGGCCGGCGTCGAGGACCTGTGCCTTGAGCGCTTTGATGTCGGCATCAGTGAGCGGCTCCCCCTGGTGCGCTGGGACGGGGTCCTGCCAGATCAGTTCTTCGTCGGGGACCTCGCTTCCGAGGTATCGCGAAACCGGCCCCATGTCGCGATGGGTGAGTTTGAACCAAGCCCTCGCAAATGCGTCGGCGAACTCATCCGGGTTCTCGTGGAAGCGCCTGGAGATCGGTTCGTAGATCGGGTCCATCCTCAGCGCCAGGTCGGTGGTCAACATGACCGGGGCTTGTGTCTTGGACGAGTCGTGTGGGTCGGGGACCGTCGTCGCAGCGTCGGGGTCGGTCGGGACCCATTGCCACGCGCCGGCAGGGCTCTTTGTGAGGTCCCAGTCGTAGCCGAACAAGACGTCGAAGAAGCTGTTGTCCCATGCGGTCGGCGTCGTTGTCCAAACACCCTCGAGGCCACTGGAGATCGTGTCGTTGCCCACACCCGTGCCGTAGGTGTTCTTCCACCCCAACCCCTGCTCTTCGAGGGGCGCTCCCTCGGGCTCACGCCCGACATAGGTCTCGTCGGGCGCGGCTCCGTGTGTTTTGCCGAAGCTGTGACCGCCGGCGATGAGCGCAACGGTCTCCTCGTCGTTCATCGCCATCCTGGCGAAGGTTTCGCGGATGTCCTTGGCGGCCTTCAGCGCGCTCGGCTCACCATTGGGCCCTTCGGGGTTCACATAGATCAGACCCATCTGGACCGCACCCAACGGGGTCTCGAGGTCCCGGTCGCCGGTGTATCGCTCGTCAGCGAGCCATTCCCGCTCTGCGCCCCAGTAGACGTCTTCCTCCGGCGCCCAGATGTCCTCGCGCCCACCACCGAACCCGAACGTCTTGAAGCCCATGGTCTCGAGTGCGACGTTCCCGGCGAGAATCAGGAGGTCGGCCCAGGAGATCTTGGGGCCATACTTCTGCTTGACAGGCCACAGGAGGCGGCGGGCCTTGTCCAAGTTGACGTTGTCGGGCCAGCTGTTCAGCGGCGCGAAGCGTTGTGCTCCGGTTCCGCCACCACCTCGACCGTCGTGGACTCGGTAGGTTCCTGCTGCGTGCCAGGTCATGCGGACCATGAGAGGTCCGTAGTGGCCCCAGTCTGCCGGCCACCATTCCTGGGAATCAGTCATGACCTCGGCCAGATCAGCCTTGACCGCGTCGAGGTTCAGGCTGTTGAACTCCGCCGCGTAGTCGAAACCCCCGTCCATGGGGTTTTCCTTGCGGTCGTGCTGATGAAGGATCCGCAGGTTCAGCTGCTCGGGCCACCATTGCTCGGTCGCGGAACTGCCGACCGACGTATTCGCCCCAGTGAACGGGCACTTCGCATCACTATCAGACATCTGACTCTCCTGAGGGTTTCGGTTCCTGCATGTCTCGGTTGGTCGAACGTTCTTGTCTATGAGGTGCTAGGCGCTGGTTTTGTTGGCATACGCCTTGGTGCATTCGGGGCAACGACCCCAATACACCACCTCCGCCTCATCGACCTCGAAGCCCGCGTCGTCGGCCGCGGTCAGGCAGGGCACTTCACCCACCGCGCAATCGACATCTACAACGGCATCACATATACGACAGATCAGATGATGGTGGTTGTCGGCGACACGATCTTCGTAACGTGCGGGTGAACCCGCATACTGGATCCGCCGCACGAGGCCCTTCTCGGCCAGAAGGGTCAACGCGTCGTAGACCGCCTGGCGCGAGATTGCGCCGAGCTCTTCTCTTACGACGGCGATTACCTCATCGGCTGAGATGTGAGGGCTGCCGGCCACTGTTCGCATGACCGCGAGCCGTTGAGCTGTGACCTGAACCCCGCGTTCTCGGAGGAGGTCGGCGCCATCCGAAGCCGATGGTGAAACCACGATCGCATCCTTCTCCAGATTCTGGATCGTGTCAAGTATTTCTCTTGACAAAGAATACGGCCTTGTTGTGGGGCCAGGCTAGGTAGGCGGCGCGCTCCAAGTGGTCGGGACGTCGCTGCCGCCTTCCGGCGTGAGTCGCTTGCCGATCTGAGCCAGGAGGGGGGCCGGCGCGATCCGCCCGGCAAACAGCGCCTGCCCGAGGCCGAATGTGAGGGACTCGCGGAGAAGTGTTGGTGGGACGTGCGAGAACAGAGCCTCCAGGTCAGCGACGTCACCGACGCCGTTCATTCGCATGAGGATCAGGTTGTCGCACTGAGAAACGACATTTGGGTGCACCTTTCCGGGCCTCTGTGAAGCGATGAAGAGGTGCAGCCCGAACTTCCGACCCTCGCCGGCGATCAGCACCCCGGTCTCGCTTGCCGCCCGCAGCAGGGGGTTGTTGGTGTTTGCCGGCAGAACGTTGTGGGCCTCGTCGATGGCAAGGAGTGCGGGCTGGCGTCGCCTGCGAGCCCGCCACCGATTGCCCAGAACAGCGAGGGCCACTGCGGTTCGCTCATCGGGTGACCTCAGGCTGCCAAGGTCGGCGACGACGAATCGCCGAGCCATAGCGTCCGCTTCGACTGCTGACGTTTCGCCCGGCTGCTTCCACAGTCCCCACTGGTCAAGCCGCAGATTCTCGATACGTCGCGCGATGCCCGAACTGGTCTCGACGGCCGCCGCAGCGTGGGCCACGTCGGTGACCGAGTAGGGAGCTTCGAGCCCGGCTGTGATCTGCAACAACGCGTTGTAGTCATCGAGGTCGGCAATCGGATCCAGCCGCAACAGAGCGGCTCGGGTCTCGGGCTCCAGGTCGCTGAAGTCGACGCACAGCGTGAAGGTCGAGTCGAGGCCCCGCGCCCGCGCGACACTCACCGAGTCCATGACGCGGCGGTAGTACTCGGCTTCCGGCGACCGATCGTCGGGGTCGGCCAGCGCACCAAGGTGGACATGGTCGGAGTTGGGGTCGAGAACGAGTACCGGCAGAGTGCTGTGGGCCAACAGGCGTTCGAAGAGGACTCCGGTTGTGTAGGTCTTGCCCGACCCGGATTGACCGCACATGAACGTGTGTCGGGAGAACCCTCGTGAGTGCAGCCTCGCCTTGACCTGGGGATAGTCGCGTAACCAGCCGACTCCAATCGTCGGTTGGTCACCGTCGATTGCGTCCATGACTGCGCGTACCTCGTCGGCGGTCGCCGGACGGATGAGTTCCTCGCCGAACGGAAAGCTCTCGGTGGTCGACGCGAACCCTTCCGATCCCAGTTGGCCCAAAACGACGCCTTCGCCACGAACGAATCGAAGACTCATGGTGATGGTCGCTCCCGCACCTGGATCAGCTGCATCGCCTGATGCCAGTTGCTCAGCCCTGGAGCCCTCCCGTTCGGTGACGCGCATGTCGCGGACGTGTACGACGATCAGTCCGTCCCCCTGCTGTGGGTCGACGATTGCCAATGAACCGATCCCCAAGCCCAGGGTCACAGGGCCGACGAAGTCCACGGCTCGCCCATCTGCGGACCAGCCAACCGGCGCGACGGGGAACCTTTCGTACAGCTGACGCCGGTCGTCCATGAGGTCAGCCCAAGACTCCATCACAACCTCCGTTTTGACGAGCACTGTCCTTGCGTCATACGCGTCTGAGCATGTCACAGAACGCCCACCGGTCGGCTGCGCAGCGTCAGAAGGTGATCACGGGGAAGTCCGGTTCCACGCCGAGGCATGCCTGTCCGAACGTCGCGTACCGGGCCTCCGACGCGAAGACATGGTGTCGCATGGTGTGGACGTCCCGGAAACAGCGTTCGAGGGGACTCGTGGCCCGGAAGGCGCTGGTGCCGGCCACGTCGCACGCGAGGTCCACGGCGCTCGCCGCGCTGTTCATCGCATGTGCCATCGCGAGCAGCAGGTCGGCGCGATCCACCAAGGTGTGTGGCCGGTCAGTCATGCAGCGTTGCCAGGCGGCGTTGAGCGCGTCCAGTAGCAACAGCCTGCCCGACCGCAGGATGGCTTCGGCCTGGCCAAGCTTCAGTTGAGCCGACTGTCGCTCCCGTAACAGGCCGGAAGCTCCTACCGGCTGTTTCGTTCGCGCCAAGTCGGTGACCTCGTCGAGAGCACGCCGGGCTACGCCCAACATCGGTGTTGGGATGCCCGCCGCTGCTGCGGCCATGAGAGGAAGCCGATACAGAGGCCCCAGGTAGTGGGAACCGGGAGCGAACTCGGGTTCCATGGCGAAGGTCCGACGATCGGGCACGAACACATCGGTGACCTCGATGTCATGGCTGCCGGTGCCGCGCATTCCCATCACGTCCCATGTGTCGATGATCTCGCAGTGCTCGCTTGGGAAGTAGACCATTCGCGTCTCGGGCTCAGTGCCGGGCTGTTCGCAGTTCTCCACCTCGGCAGTGCAGGAGATCCAGTCGGCATCGTGGCAGTTACTGACGAAAGGGGCCCGTCCCGAGATTCGATACCCGTCCCCGGTCGGGGTGGCTGTCAGGGGTCTTCCGAATTGGGCTGCGATCAAGACGTCCGGTCCGCGAGCGTAGATTTCCTCCGCGCCGGCATCCGGGAGACGGGCGCAAAGAAACGCCCAGTCGAGGGGGTTCTCCAACGTCCATGCAGCGGCCGAGTCGTGGCGCCCGATCTCCTCACCTACGAGTGCCCTGGTGACCGGGTCGGTCTCCAGGCCGCCTAGAGATCGAGGCGTGGACATCCGTAGCAGCCCCGTCTCGCGGAGGGCTTCGAGAACGGGTCGTGG
>JBPCTU010000365.1:0-3537 GCA_051011515.1 Acidimicrobiales bacterium | reverse complement strand
ATGGTTTTATTGAGTGGCGTCGCCAAGATCGTCGGGATCCGCGCTGCGAAGGGACGCCCCTGACAAACCCGTCCAGCCAACTCCCTCTAACCACGGTCTCCGGTCTTGCTATCGCACCAAACCGGTTCGTCGGTCCGACGGCCTGCGACAGCTCGTCGACGGCCGCTACGAGGCGCAATTTCCAGCTGGTCGACCACTCGATGAGGCCGGTACCCGAGCCCCCTGAGCCGAGGTTTCTGAGCGGCGTTGCCGGGCGGATCGTTCGCCAACTCGCCTGGCATCAGAACCTCGGCTAGCCGGGGGATTGCGGTCGTTCGCCTACCCCGATCTGCGCTACCGGCGGACACAGCTCCTCCACGCCCGCCGTGCCACCCTGCTGGAACGCGACATCGCACCTGACTACCTGCTGCGTGGCGACGCCTCTCGTGCGGATCCAGGATCGGAGGACTCTCGACTCCTCCGCTATCGGTCGTCGCTTTCCTTCTACGCCGTCGTCGTCGTGACGCAGGTGGCGCTCTGGCTGGTCACCTGAATAGCAAACCTCAAGCACCTTCTTTGAGCTCGTCATGAGATGCCGTTGCACAGCGCCCTGATTAGGCAAACCCGTCGAGAGGCCACGGGCGAGATTGCACCATGCTGAAATTACTCGCTGTCCGAGCTGTGTGACGTTCTCGATAACCAATGCTTCGTGTCGGGCCCCGAGTCGGGGGCGGGCTCTCCACACTCTCGGGAGAGGGTGCGCGTGACGGCTGCTCCGGCGGGGATCTCGCCAAAGCGCGGACCGCGAGCAGACCGCGATGAGACCGCGGGAGGGTCCGAATCGGTCTGTAACACTCAGTAGCCCCAAGTACTGTTTTCCCTGGTCAGGGGTATCGACCGCAGTATCTGCCCTGGTCACGATTCCGGGTCAGCGTCGGTCGCATCGAGGAGGCAGGGGTTCGACTCCCCTCAGATCCACGCACGTCTTCGCTGGTCAGGCGCCTGTTTCCGGCAGAGTCTCTGGACCGCTGACAATCGGAGACCGCGGACAGGTCGCGGCTTGAAGCGTCGCCGGGTTGGTGGACAACAGGCAGGCCAAGAGTCGTTGCTCGCTCGAGGAGCAACCGATTCCGCCAAAGGCTGCGGTCAATGACGTTGGCGTGCATCTTCGCCGGATCGCTCGACCCCTTCCGAAGCGCGGTCGGACTGCGCCGCCCTGAGGTCGAGCGTGGCCGGGTCGATGTGGAGCCATATCGACCTGATGGCTTCATTCGAGATCTGCCACTCGGTCGGGGTCGAACAGCCACCAATCCATCGCTATCGGTCCCTTTGGTGCGCGGTCGAAGCACCTCGGCCGGCGATCACCACCATGAGTGAGCTACGTCGCAGGAACCTGATGATCTCGCGCACGGAGAAAGTGCCTTCGTTCTCGGGTGGTCTTGCTGTTGACCCTGGCTGTCTGTTGTCGGGTGCGGAGTGCTGTTGACAAGGGCTTGATTGCCGCTTCTGGCGGCCTATGGCTACTGGCCTGGTGGGCGGTAGGCGACGTCAGCCGCCTCGTCGAGATTGGAGCCCTCGACCAACTGGAGGATTTGGAAGTCGGAAGCCGCTCCGGCTGCAGTGATCTGAAGCCCGCCTCGTGCGGCGCTTGCCGCGAGATCGGCTGGGCCGTCGTACAGAGCTGCGACATGCCAGGGCCCGCCAGCCACATACCAATAGTCGCGAAGGGTGCACCCGATCGACTCGAGAGCAGTCTTCGCTGCCTCGATCCGAGCTGCTGCACCCTCCTCAAGGATGCCCTTGGCACCTTGATCAGTGAACCTGATCAGCTGCAGATATGTGGCCATCTCAATCACTCCCCTTCGCTTCGTTTAACTGTTGGCGGCGGCTCGAATCACACGATGCCCGAGGTCCAAGTGGCGCCACCGCAACCACGAGCCACCAACATCCACACTGATCGTTGTCCTTGACGTCTCTGAGCTTGAGCCGACGCTCACATCTCGGCTATCGGCGCACCGGAGCGGGATTTCCGCGTGCGCGGGTCGTGCCGATGCCGAGTGGTTGATCATGTCCGATTTGGTCGCGGTGCCCCCAAGGAGCCCCACTAGAAGCCGGCAACGCCAAGTCAACGAGTCCCAGCGTCTCTATGGCATCCGAAATCGCCGGGACATCGCCACGTTTTAGACGGCCCGAAGGGCTAGCGACGCGATGCGCTAGCCCCTCGCTCCAGTCAACTCTCTTCGGACGGCTCCGTGTTATGGAAAGTGAAGGCTGAATTGAATATCGACACAGACGTAACTGCCGTTACCCAGCTCCTCCGATGACGGTGCGGTGCACTCCCCTTCGAAGGTGCTCACCTGGTCAGCGCTGCCGGTGCTGGGACCATGGTCCCTGACGATCATGTGAATCTCAGCGCCTTCGGCGTCTACGAAGCCTGGATCCAGAGCTCCTGCTCCAAGGGACGTGAAGAGTTGCTGGTAGCCCTCCGGGTTGCCTTCCGACAGTGAAGCTCTGGCGTTCAGGTTTCCTCCCCCGTTGGCGACGCCACCGACTCCAGACCAGATGACAGACACAGCCGCCGGCGAGCCGGGAAAAACGTCCCCACCATCACAGCCATCTACGCAGCCCGCAGGATCGTTGAAAATGGCCAGCCAAACTGTGTAGGCGTTCCCAGGTACGAGGTTTCGGCTGTGGACCGCTACATCGATCGAGTCGGACGATCTCTTCAAACTCGTGTGTGCACCTTTGCCGATAGCGCTTCCATCTTCGAAGCTTTGGAGCGGACTGTTGTCTGTGCCCGCTGCTCCGGCCGGAGCGCCGAGCAGTGCAAGCGCCAGCAGTCCGGCAATCATCGCAACAAAGGTTCTTCTCATGCTTCGGTCCCCCTTTGACCGCGGCATCTGTGGCCGCTTCCCCCCGCCTTGGGGCGACACGTTCAACGCTGTTCGAGATGGACATGATCTTCAACAGAGATGCGCAGAATCGTCAAGTCGAGTGGACTCGTGTCATCTCGACAACAGAGTGACAGTCAGTAACACGACACTGAGCATTGACTCTGCCGGAGAATCTTTCTGCTATCGATTTTCAAGCCGACTAAGCCCAACCGAGCGGTCAGTTTCGCCAAGCCTCCCGCGACCCCATCCCGACTGGTGACCAGCCGGTCATAAGCTCCCGCCGGCACGAATGGCCATCAGTTGATCGGAGCTCATCCACTTCCGTCGCAGGGCGCCAGGATCTGGATCGAGGAAATGGCGACTCGGCACGGCTGACGCTCGGTCGGGTCGCGCCGGGGAGTCCCAGTCCGGGCGATGTGCTATCGCAGTACCGGCAGGGATGATTGGGTATGGAGGTGATCGGGCCCTGGGTCCACCGGTTTGCTGGTGGGTCCCGTGTAGGGTCCGGGCCGCCTCTGGGTTCCGGCCTGACTCGGTATACCGGCTGACTGCTTGCGTGTCTTGATATCGATGTGTCGACCGGGACCCTGAGGCTTCCTGGGCACCTGCTTGTCCGGTGGTGTGACTGGCCGTGGTTGTTGACGCAACCGTGGTCTGTCGTGTT
>JBPCTU010000364.1:0-2571 GCA_051011515.1 Acidimicrobiales bacterium | reverse complement strand
GCCGCGAGTTCCGCCGCACTCGCTGGCAGCCCGAGACGGCCTGCTGCTTGTCTAACCACCAGATCGCCGGTTGGCAAGACATCGGGGTCACGTAGGGCCCTGAGAGTCACATAGTCCGCGGTCCATGGCCCGATTCCGTGCACCGCGAGCAGCCGTTCGCGCACCTCATCTCGGTCGGCCCCTGGATCAAGTGACAGGTCCGATCCAGCCAAACGTGCGACCTCTTCGATCGCCCGCTGGCTTCGGGAAGTCAGACCGAGGCCCGCGAGGTCCGCCCCCAACAAGTCCTGGGGTGATGGAAAGCTGAGCGCGCCCGACACTCCGGACAAGGGGGTTCCGTACGCCGCAACCAGCTTCGACATTGCCGCACATGCGGCACTTACAGACACCTGCTGGCCGACAATCGCGAACACCGTCGTCTCGAAACCGTCGACGGTGCCCGGAGCTCGGAGCCCTGGAGTACCGCCCACCAACTCGCGCAGTACGGCGTCGGAGCTGAGCGACTCCGCAATTGTTGTCGGGTCAGCGTCGAGGTCGAGAAAGCGCCGGCATCGCTCCACCGCCGTTGCCAAGTCCCGCAAGTCCGCCAAATCGAGGGCACAGGAAACGTAGTCGTCCTCGAATCGGAGCCGGGCGAGACCCGGGCCATTGCTGAGCCGGAGAGTCCTGTGAATCCAGCCGTCCGAAACCCACTGCATTCCTTTGACGGTTCGATGCTCGACCCACGCCGACATTTGCGGCTTCGCATAAGGGGCTCGGAATGGCAGCCTGACCTGGAGTTCACCGCGCTCAACCAAACCAGGCGCGGCCCCAGTACGTCCGCGCAGTTCCCTTGGTGTTTGATCGAACACCTCTCGGATCGTGTCGTTGAACTGCCTGATACTCGAAAAGCCCGATGCGAAAGCGACGTCGGCGAACTTCATCGAGGTGGTCTCGATGAGGGTTCTGGCTGTTTGGGCCCTGTGGGCCCGCGCAATGGCTATTGGTCCCGCACCGACCTCCGCCATCAACAAGCGATGTAGATGCCTTTCGCTGACCGCCAGATCGCCGGCGACGCCGGAGACGCCGACTCGATCGATCGCCCCATCTGCGATCAGCCTCATCGCTCTACCAACCAGGTCGGCCCTGGTGTCCCAGTCCGGTGAACCCGGAGTCGCGTCGGGTCGGCAACGTTTGCACGAGCGGAAGCCCTCTTTCTGCGCGGCCGCTGCAGTCGCGAAATAGCGCGTGTTCTCCGGTTTGGGACGGACCGGCGCCGGACAGCTCGGCCGACAGTAGATACCCGTGCTCGTGACACCCACGATGAAGCGGCCGTCGAAACGCCGGTCGCGGCTCGCTACAGCCTGATAGTAGCGCTCGGGGGGAAGATCGAGGACGGCGGCCATGCGCTCATAGTCTCACCACTCGCACGACATAACTAGCGGGAATCGGACAGCAAGGACGCAGGTCCTGTGATTGCCTTTGATCAGCCGCGGCGCGCGGCGAGCTCCAAGTCGGCGAGGTCGATCAGGTCGTCGCGCCAGCGCCCGCCACAGGCCTCGCAGGTGTGCAGAACTGTGCAACCCACGCGGTCCACATAACCAAGCCCGAGCTGCGACCCGCCGCAGTCCGGACACGTTGGCCCAGACGTCCCATTGCGTTTCTTCAGTATCCCCATCGTGCACTCCTGCCGATCACAACTCGAAGGGGTTCGTTCTGCTTCGACCACCAGTCTCCTAGGGCGCGCACACGTTGAGAATGAGGCTTTCGACCCTCTCACGTGCTGTCGTCAGAGCATGGGTAAAGAGACCCGCTGCCCGCAAGCGCTCTGGGCGCTACTACCCAAGCCGGCTTCGCCGCGGCGACCCGGCGGGTGCGCGAGGCTCTGAGGATGACCAGCCTCACCCACCCAGCGTTCGACAACCGAGTGTCGAGAGACCTCGGCGTCGACATCCCCATCGTTCAAGCGCCCATGGGCTGGATCGCACGTAGCCGGCTCGCGTCGGCCGTATCAGCCAGCGGCGCCTGCGGCATCATCGAGACTTCCTCTGGCGAGCTCGATGCCATAAAGGACGAAGTCCGCCGGATGAAGGATCTGACCGACAAACCTTTCGGGGTCAACATCGCCCAGGCGTTCGTCCGGGACCCCAACATCGCCGAGTTCGTCATCGACCAAGGCATCAAGTTCGTCACCACGTCGGCAGGTTCGCCCACCAAGTACACGTCGGTGCTCAAAGAGGCCGGCCTCACCGTGTATCACGTCGTACCCACCCTGGCTGCGGCGCAGAAGGCGGTCGATGCGGGGGTTGACGGGCTGGTTGTCGAAGGCGGCGAAGGGGGCGGGTTCAAGAGTCCCACGCCCGTCGCGACGATGGTGTTGCTTCCATTGGTCAGGAGCCACGTCGAGGTGCCCATAATCGCAGCCGGCGGTATCTGTGACGGCCCGACGATGGCAGCAGCATTCGCTCTTGGCGCAGAAGGCGTTCAAATGGGCACGCGCATGGTTTCGGCCAGCGAGTCCCCGGTCCACGACAACTGGAAACAAGCAATCGTTGCGGCGGCCGAAACCGACACCCTCTTCCTGAACCAGAG
>JBPCTU010000363.1:0-4229 GCA_051011515.1 Acidimicrobiales bacterium | reverse complement strand
CGCGAGGAGCGAGCTGCGCGTAGGGCAGGCGACCGTCAACTTGGAGCTCACGGATGATCTCCTTGTCGGTGCTGTCCAAGTCGGGGGAAGAGGACCCGTTGCTGGTCATCGGAATCTGGCCATTGCTTCGGTCAGGCACGTTCGGAGCGCGCTGGAGATCAGGTCAAATTCCTGTTGGCCTGCAACCAGAGGCGGCGACAGCTGGACAACCGGCTCACCCCGATCGTCGGCACGACATATGAGGCCCTCCTCGAGCAGTCGGTTGCTCAGGAATCCGCGCAGCAACTCCTCTGATTCCTCCTCGCTGAACGTCTCTTTCGAATCCCGGTCCTTGACCAGTTCGATCCCGTAGAAGTAGCCGGCACCTCGAATTTCTCCGACGATGGGTAGATCGCTGAGGTCATCGAGTGCAGCCCTGAACGCTCCTTCGTTGGCCACGACATGGTCGAGGAGACGCTCGTTCTCGAGGATGTCGAGGTTGGCGAGGGCCACGGCGCAGCTGACCGGGTGGCCCGCAAACGTGAATCCGTGTAGGAACATGTTGTCGGTTCCGACGAAGGGTTCAGCCAACCGGTCGCTCACGATCATGGCGCCGAGTGGCGAATACCCCGAGGTCAAGCCCTTGGCGCACGTGATGATGTCGGGCTCGTAGCCGAAACGGTCGGCGCCGAACATGTGTCCGAGCCGACCGAAAGCACAGATGACCTCGTCGGAGACCAGCAGAACGCCGTGTCGATCGCAGATCTCTCGGACCTGTTGGAAGTAACCCTCGGGAGGGACGAAACAACCGCCAGCGTTCTGTACTGGCTCGATGAAGACCGCGGCAACCGTCTCGGGCCCTTCACGCAGAATCATCTGCTCGATGTCGGTCGCGCAAGCGAGCGTGCAACTGTCGAGATGGCCGCAGAGGTGGCAGCGGTATTGGTTCGTGTTGGCGACCTTCAGCGCCCCGGGCACAAGAGGTTCGAAGGGGGCGCGGAGGTCAGCCAGGCCAGTGATTGACAGAGCTCCGAATGACGAGCCGTGGTAGCTGAGATGTCGGCTGATTACCTTGTTGCGACCTGGCTGGCCTATCGCACTGAAGTATTGCCGGGCCAGTTTCCAGGCAGACTCGACCGCCTCTGAACCGCCAGTGGTGAAGAACACACGGTTCAGGTCGCCGGGAGCCAAACCTGCGAGGCGCGCCGCTAGTTCGACCGCGCCAGGGTGGGCGTAGGTCCATATCGGAAAATAACCGAGGCTGGCGGCCTGCTTTGCGGCGGCTTCGGCCAACTCTGTTCGACCGTGCCCGACCTGGGTCACAAAAAGTCCGGCAAGACCATCGAGGTAGCGGTTTCCTTGGTCGTCCCAGACGTAGCAACCATCCCCGCGTTCGATGATGTGCATCCCGTCAACGGCATTGCCAATGCTGCTGAAGTGTCCCCACAGATGGCGATCGGCGAGTGAAGCAAGATCGTCGTGGTTGTTTGTCACTGCGGCCCCCCACAAGGTGTCGACGCTGATTCAACACCAGAACTTGGCATTTCGCAACTGATTCCATTGTCAATAACTGACAACGTGTTTAATTCAGTCGCATAGATTGCACTTGATCGACGCATTCAAAACCGTCAAGATTGGCCGGTCCGGAGCCTCACGAACAACCAGCGGCCGGGCAGGAGCTGTGTTGCGATGTGTGTCTTGGCCAGCATGGAGACCGGCGGGTCGAAGGCGACTCGAGAATGCGACCCGGCTGAGATGCGGTCATGACGGTTTCGAGCGATCGTGCGGCTCAGCTGCTCGAGCACGCGAAGCCGGCGGTGTACTGGTCCGACAGACCCGACGCTCCGTCATCCGCTCCGAGAGCGGAGGGTCCAGAGTCAGCGGACTTGACCATCATCGGTGGTGGGTTCAGTGGTCTTTGGGCCGCGGTTCAGGCGCTGGAAGACCAGCCCGACCTGAGGGTCGTGGTTCTCGAGGCCGAACGTTGCGGGTTCGGTGCAAGCTCCCGCAACGGCGGGTTTTGTGACAGCTCCCTGACCCACGGGCTCCACAACGGCTTGTCGCATTGGCCAGACGAAATTGACACCGTCGTCCGGATGGGCCGAGAGAACCTCGACGGTATAGAGGCATCGATCGCCCGGCATGGCATCAGCGCCGACTTCCACCGCAGATCCGAGCTTGGCGTCGCAACCGAGGATTGGCACGTTCGAGATCTAGAGAGCGGCATCGATGCCCACCTCGACGCAGGGGACGACGTCGAACTCTTGGACCGAGACCAGATCCAGGCATCGGTCAGGTCACCGACCTATCTCGGTGGTCTCATCAGACGAAATGACTTCGCACTCGTGGATCCAGCTCGCCTCGCCTGGGGTCTCCGGGCAGCCGCTGAGTCCCTCGGAGCGAAGGTCCACGAACACTCACCCGCCACCGCCGTGGAGGCCGACGGCAACGATCTCGTCGTCAAGACAGAGACCGCGACGATTCGGACCGGGCGAGCGGTCATGGCGACGAACGCGTATCCGGGTCCTGTGCGCCGCCCGCGCCGTTATGTCATCCCGGTCTATGACCACGTGCTCATGACCGAGCCGTTGTCGACCGAGCAGATGGCCGCCATCGGGTGGGAGGGTCGAGAGGGGATCGGCGAGGTCTCCAACCAGTTCCACTACTACCGGCTCAGCGAGAACAACCAGATCTTGTTCGGTGGATACGACGCTACTTACCACTTCAACAACGGCCTGCAGCCCGAGCACGACCAGAAACCTGCGACCCACAACATGTTGGTACGGGATTTCTATCGCACGTTCCCCCAACTCGAGGACGTGGGCTTCTCGCACACGTGGGGAGGGCCCATCGGCACGACCACCCAATTCTCCGCCACCTGGGGTTCCAGCCACAACGATCGGCTGGTCTGGGTAGCGGGCTACACAGGTCTTGGGGTAGGCGCTAGCCGGTTCGGCGCCCGGGTTGCCCTGGACCTCGTCTTTGACCAGGCCACAGAGCGAACAGAGCTCCAGATGGTGACCAAGAAGCCATTCCCGTTTCCCCCCGAACCGCTCCGGTGGCCAAGCGTGCAGCTGACCCGTAAAGCCATCCAACGCTCCGACGACAACGAAGGAAAACGCGGGTCCTGGCTTCGACTTCTCGACAAGTTCGGAATCGGCTTCGATTCATGAGCGAGGAGTACCGGTCACGTTCGTTATGGCTGGACAACCTGCCGGACTCTTTGGTTCCCAGGCTTGGGCTGCCGGGTGACACGCAGGTGGATGTCGCGATCGTGGGCGCCGGCTACACCGGCCTGTGGACCGCCTACTACCTGCTCGGGCTGGACCCAAGGCTGCGCGTCTTGATACTCGAGAAGGACATCGCCGGCTTCGGCGCGTCGGGCCGCAACGGCGGGTGGTGCATTGGGGAACTCGCCGCGGGGCCTGCCCGCCACGAGCGGACCGTGGGGAACGATGCCGCGAGACGGTTTCTGCGCGAGCTATTCGACGCGGTCGACGAGGTGGGTCGGGTGGCAGCCGTTGAGGGGATCGATTGCCACTACACGAAGGGCGGCACTCTTCGTTTGGCGCGTAATACGGGCCAACTTGCCCGTCAACGTGAAGAGGTCGAGCTGTACCAGAAACGGTTTGGCCTCACCGACGACGACGTTCGACTCTTGGGTGCCGAGGACACTGTCGCACAACTCAACGCCAGCCGAGTGCGCGGCGGTGTCTTCTGGGCCCACACCGCGGCCCTACACCCGGCTCGGCTGGTGCGAGGACTCGCCATGGCTGTTGAGGGTCGGGGCGCAACCATCGCCGAGAAGACGACTGTTACCGCGATCGAACAGGGCCGAGTCACCACGGACCGAGGGACGGTACGCGCGGAGGTAGTCGTTCGGGCCCTCGAGGGTTACACACCCACTCTCGTCGGTCACCCCCGAACTCTTTCGCCCCTGTATTCGCTGATGGTGGCCACCGAGCCCCTATCAGACCCAATGATGGAGGAAATTGGCCTGGGTCGAAGGCAGACCTTCTCGGATGAGCGTCATCTGGTGATCTATGGACAACGCACCGCAGACAACCGCATCGCGTTTGGGGGCAGAGGAGCGCCGTACGGGTTCGGCTCGAGAATCGACCCGAGGATCGAGTCTCGATCGCGGGTACATGAGCGGGTCATCGCGTCGTTGGTGGACCTGCTACCCACGATCGAAGGTGTCGAGTTCACCCATCGCTGGGGTGGTGTGCTGGGGGTCCCAAGGGATTGGT
>JBPCTU010000362.1:0-6509 GCA_051011515.1 Acidimicrobiales bacterium | reverse complement strand
TCGGTTGCGCCGTGGGGGAGCGGGATGGTCGTCACAACGTGGGGGTCGAACAGCTGTGGTGGTGCCAGCGCAACAGCGCTACCCGGTTGTCTTGATGCCAGGTCGAGTAGCGCGGCGATGGCATCTGCGGAGTCTCCGTCCACGACCAGTGTGGTAGGTGCAAGCTCGGCGATCACGCTGCGTACGTGTTCGGCTCGGACTCGATCGATCAGGTCGAGCTTGGTTGTGATCAACAGGTCGGCAGCGTCGATTTGGGCCAGGACGTATGGGGCTATGAGGTCGTCCTCGACGAGATCGGTGACCCGTTCCGCGTCCACTAGGACGATGGTGCTGTCGAGCCTGAAGCCGGGGCTGTTGGCCCACGCTACGACGCGTCGCGGGTCGGCTACACCTGACAACTCGATGACCAGGTGGTCGGGCGGACTGGGGCGATCGGCGATGGTCGCGAACGCGGAAGCCAGGCCCTGTGCGAGGCTGCAGCATACGCAACCGTCGGTCAACTCGATCGTGTCGCCGTGGCGGGCTTTAACCAGCGATGCGTCGATGTTGACAGGTCCAACGTCGTTGACCAGCACTGCGGTGGGTCTCGTTGTGCGGGACAACATTGCATTGATGGCTGTTGTCTTACCTGACCCGAGATACCCACCGATGAGCGTCACCGGAACCCGCCGGCCGTCCCACGGCGCAAACTCGAATTCCTCTTCAGGCTCAGCCATCGAGCTCGAACTTAGCTCGCTTGGGAGGCGCCCAAAGTCAGCGCGCGGGGTTAGTCGGTGTAGGAATCGTGCCGGCGGAGCCAGGCCATTGTCCACGGGAGGTCGTCTTCGTCGCGGCCCTTCGGGGTCAGGTCGAGCATGTGGTAGGTGCCGTTGAGCATGTCGAGGCCCCGAGCGAACGTCTGGTACGTCAAGAAGATGCGGTCGCCGTGTTTTGCGAAGATCGAGATGCCCGCCGACTCGTCGCCGTGGGCCGGCTGGGTGCCGAAGTTGTAAGCCATCTCGCCGGCGGCGATCGATTCCTCGGTGAAGCTGACGCCCATGTCGTAGTTGAACGAGGAGTTGTTGGACGAGTACCAGGGGAACCCCCACTCCATACGCGTTCGGTACTGCTCGATCTCGCTGAGCGGCGCCCGCGATACTGCGACGAGGTTGGTGTCCCTCGCCCGAAGGTGTATCTCGGTGCCGTTGTAGTTGTCGGCCCAGAACGAACAGGATGGGCAGCCTTCGTCCCAACCGGGGCCGAGCATGAAGTGGTACACCAGCAGTTGACTGCGTCCGTCGAACAGTTCGCCCAGCTCGGCTTCGCCGTCAGGCCCTTCGAATCGGTAGTCCTGGGTGATCTCGAGCCAGGGCAGTCCCCGGCGGGTCTCACTCAGCTCTTCACGTTGACGGGTGAAGGCCTTCTCGCGGTCCATCAGCTCGAGACGGGCGGCGATCCAGCCCTCTCTGTCGACGATCGTTGGTTCGCTGCTCGTCATCGAAGCCCCTCTCTTTGGTAAGTTATGACTTACACAAGCTAACACAGTGAAAAGGCGGTGCCTGTAAGCAACAACTTACGTTCACTCGAGCGCTCATTTGTTCAGGAGCGACCGGTCGACAGCACCAAGCGGTTCGAGTTCAGCCCAGAGCCGCAACGTTGACCGGGATCGGAACTCCGGGCTGGAGTCGAGCATCGGCTACCGGGGACCCGAAGCTTTCTACGACCGGCACGAGTCCGGCCCAGATGGGCAAGTCGTAGTCTTCCTCGTCGTCTACAGGATCGCCGGTCCGAACCTTGGCCGAGGCGTGTTCCAGCGACACTCGCAACACTCCCGTTCCATCGATCTCCTTTGCCGTCATGGGCCGGAGATCAGCGGTTCGGCCGGGCACGAGGCCTTCGACGAACCGGTCCAGCGCGGCGATCTTGTCGGCGCGATCCGTGATCGCCTCGGCCACACCGACCACGACAACGGAGCGGTAGTTCATCGAATGGTGAAAGGCCGAACGCGCGAGAACAAGCCCGTCGACGAGCGTGACCGTCACACATACGTCGATCCCCGCGCCTTTGCGGATCGTCCCAGACGCCGGCGCCCCGTGGAGAAGCAACCAGTCACCGTGGCGCGCGTAGAACATGGGGATCACGACCGGAGAACCATCGCGGACGGTGCCAACGTGGGCAACAAGGCCTTCATCGAGGATCGCCTTCACGTCGTCGCGTGAGTAGGACGCTCTGTCCGGGACGCGCCTCACGCGAACCCGCTCGTCAGGGCTACCGGGGTCTCCGGTCGATGGTTCATGTGGCGTAGTCATCGTCGGGATACTACGGCTGGGTCGGCAGGAAGTCGTCCCGGTTTCCGGCCGATGCCGGCCTGTGGGTCAGCTCGCCGCGAATAGGGTGGTCACATGATCGAGGGGCTCACTCCGTTTCAGTATGCGTACTTCGTCGAGTCGATCGAGCAGAGCGCCAGGTGGTGGTCGCGAATCTCGGGAGCAGGTCCGTTCTTCGTGACCGAACACCACACGGCCGACACGTTCTCGTATCGGGGCCAGGACCTCGAGGCCGATGTCTCCTATGCATTCGGTTATGCGGGGGAGGCCCAGATCCAGTTGATCGAACAACACGACGACACGCCGTCGATCTACCTGGACATGTTCCCGAATGGAACGTACGGACATCACCACATCGCTCTGTTGGTGCCGGACTACGAATACCACCGTGATCGACTGATTGGCGAAGGGTTTGTGTTGGGCTGTGAACTCCATGCCAATGACATCGACGCCGCGTACCTGGACACCCGTTCAACGATCGGTTGTTTCACCGAGCTCCACAGCCACACTGAGCGGATAGTCAACACGTTCGCGCGCTGGCGACAGGCCCATCAAGACTGGGACGGTCTGGGGTCAGCCCTCCGAACTCACGTCAGCGGGACCTGAACCCAACTGTCTGGGCCAGACCACCGGGAAACGAGGGTCGAGTTCGAGCGGATCTCCGTCTGCCAACTCGACCGTGTTTCGGAACGGCTCGGGTGAGGAGGGTTTGCGGAGAAAGGTTGCTCCGTCACAGGCGAAGCGGATGGATGCCGCTCGCCTCGATCGGTTCTCGGTCGTATTGCCCGAGCTGCCGTGAACCGTGCACCAGTGGTGGACGATGACATCACCCGGGTCGGCCTCGATGTAGACCGCGGCTTCCTCGATCTCGGCCCGCGGAGGCATCTCCGCCAGACTCGAGTGGTCGATGTCACCCACCTCGGTGAAGGTCCCCTCTCTGGTCACGAAATCGCTCGGCTTGAACATGGTTCCCCACAGGTGTGACCCCGGGACGTATCCCATGGCGCCGTTGTCACGCCTGACCGGATCCACCGTGATCCAACAGACCGCCACGGTGCCGCTGCCGACCAGGAAATACGGAGCGTCTTGATGCCAGGGTGTGCGGCTCAACGACCCGGGCTCCTTCGAGAACAGCTGATCGGAGTACAGGGTGACCTGGTGAGTACCGGTCAGCTCAGCAATGGTCTGTGCCAGACCGCTCTCAACGTGATGTCGCCTGAGACCAACGTGCCAGCTAGCCGCGTCGGTCTCTACAATCGCCCGACCGCGGATGGGCGAGACCGGATCCCCCTCGATGTCGATGGCCGCGCCTTGCTCCGCGCGTCGTTGTGACATCAACGCGGCCATGTCGGAGCGGTCACCCGTGCGGCTCTCGCCAGTCCAGGTCGCGTCGGCCTCGGCGTCGGTCCTCGAAAAGACCTCGTCCATCGCCTGGCGCAACTGTTCGACCCGGTCAGGCGGATGGATCGATTCGAGCTTTACGACGCCATCCGTGCGGAACACCTCTCGTTCAGCATTGGTCACCGGACGAGTCGGTGCGGTCGCCGGCGAGGTCATGGGAGTCAAACGTAGTGGCCGCTGTGACTCGCAGGGTCACCTGCTCCTACCCTTGGGACATGGACCGGTACCGAGGCCCCGCGCGACGACCGACTCTGATCGCAGCCGCCGTGCTCATCGCAGTACTCGTCTCCGCGTGTTCGGCATCCCCGGACTTCTCGGTGACTGGATCAGGCGACCCCGATGCAACTCCGACCGCGGTTGCATCCGCCTCGGCGGCGCCTACCGAGGTCGAGGCAGAGGATCCGGATTCGGCGACACCTACGGCGACCCCACCTCAAGAACCGCAACCCTCTGCCACTCCCGAACCGGCCCCCACGGCACCCACCCAGCCTGAGCCCACGCCCGTCCCTGAACCGGAATGGTCGCTGACGATCGCCGAGATCGACGACGAGACCAGAGCGCGGATCGAGCCGACGTCGTGGCGCCCCGGCTGCCCCGTCGGCCTGGAGGGGCTACGGCTGCTTACGTTCCCGCACTTCGACTTCGACGGTGTGGTCAGGACCGGCGAGATGATCGTCGCTGCGACTTGGGCCGAGGACTTGGGTTTGGTGTTCGAGGTGTTGTTCGAGGCCGAATATCCCATCCAACAGATCGAACTCGTGGATGTCTATGCAGGCAATGACGATCTGTCCATGCAGGCCAACAACTCCAGCGCTTTCAACTGTCGTCAGGTCGCCGGCAAACCGGGCGTGTGGTCCAATCACGCGCTGGGGGAGGCCGTGGATCTGAACCCCCTCATGAACCCCTATGTGCAGGGTGGGTTCATCGCTCCGCCCGAGGGCGCCCAGTATCTGGATCGGACCGACGAACGGATCGGAATGGTCATCAGGGGTGATGAAGCCGTCCAAGTGTTCGAGTCGATCGGTTGGACCTGGGGCGGCAACTGGACCGGGTTGAAGGATTATCAACACTTCAGCTCCAACGGTCGCTGAGGTTGGCCCGCATAGGCTGACCTGATGCCCAAGACGTACTTCAAGGCCGACTTGTTCAAGTTCCTGGCCGACCTGGAGTCGAACAACAGTCGCGAGTGGTTCAAGGCCAACCAGCCTCGATACGAGGGTGTTGTGCGGCAGCCTGCGCTCGACTTCATCACCGATTTCGCCGAGCCACTCGCTTCGATAAGCCCGCACTTCGTGGCGGATTCAAGAACTGTCGGTGGGTCTCTCTTTCGGATCCAGCGAGATACTCGGTTCAGCAAGGACAAGACTCCGTACAAGCTGAACACCGGCATGCACTTCCGTCATGAGATGGCCAAGGATGCGCACGCGCCCGGGTTCTACATACATCTGCAGCCCCGGAATTGTTTCATGGGAGTAGGGCTCTGGCAGCCCGAATCCAAGGTCGCTTATGCGATCCGTCACCACATCGACGAGAACCAATCGGCTTGGGTCGACTCGACCGCCAACAACCAGTTCGCGGCGGTTTTCTCACTTGGTGGTGATTCGCTGGTGCGCCCACCCCGAGGTTTCGATCCGGGCCACCCCCTCATCGAGGATCTCAGGCGAAAGAGCTTCATGGCCACCACGAAGCTGACCCAGGCTCAGGTGACCCGGCGCGACTTCATGGACCTCTTCGAGGCTCGCTGCCGCGTGTCGGCACCGTTCATGTCGATGCTCTGCGAAGCGGTCGGCGTCAGGTTCTGAATCGGGCGGTCAGTCGGCATCAAACGGCAATTCGGTCACGATGCCGGTGCGCGGCCCGGTTTCAGCCGCGATGTCGAGGCGCGTGCCGGGCTCAGCCGTGCCGGTGTCGATCAAAGCCATGGCTATGGCTCGGTCAAATCGATGCGAGTGGCAGACCGCGCGAAGTTCACCAACCACCTCTCCGTCCACAGACGCGGGCCAAGGGTGCGCGTTGGGTCTGGTCGGCTGGTCGTCGAGCCACACGCCCATCAACCGATGACGTATCTGCCCACTCTGTCGCTGGGCGAGCAAGGCATCTTTGCCGATGAAGTCGACGTCGGAATCGAGCGACATGAACTTCTCGAGACCAAGCTCCAGCGGAGTGCACCCATCGACGGTGTCGGCTCGGAACGAGAGCAAGTTGCTCTCGATTCGTTCGATGTAGTTGGGGGCCCCAGGGCCGATGCCCCAGGGTTCGCCGGCGGTCATCACCTTGTCCCAGAGCTCTGTGCCTTTGGATCCGTCGAGTAGGTACAGCTCGAACCCGCCCTGTTTCGACCAGCCCGATCGCGAGACGATGACCGGGATTCCATCCAGCTCGGAACGGCAAAACCAGAAGAACTTGAGATCCCGAGTCCAATCGCCGAAGAGTTCGGCGATCACGTCGCCCGCGAGAGGCCCCTGGACGGCGAGCGGCGAGACATCGGGTTCACTGATCTCCACGATCATCTGCCGTTCGGCGGCTATGGCCCGCGCCCACCAAAGCACGTCGCCGTCGGCGATCGACAACCACCAGCGGTCCTCGTCGAGCCGCAGAACGACCGGGTCGTTGAGCAGGCGGCCTTCGTGGTCACAGATCGGTGCATATTTACCTTGGCCAACCTTCTGGCGAGACAGGTCTCGTGCGCACAACGTCTGGGCGAGGCGCGCGGCGTCGGGCCCGAGAAGCTCCACCTGACGCTGTACCGACACATCCCACAGAGCGACACCCTCGGTAAGCCTCCGGTACTCGGCAAGTTCG
>JBPCTU010000361.1:0-5816 GCA_051011515.1 Acidimicrobiales bacterium | reverse complement strand
GCCGACATCGCAGCGATCGCTGAGATCGCCGACGAGTACGGCGCCCGCTCCGCTGTCACCACCCACTTTGCCGACGGAGGGCGGGGCGCCACCGAGCTGGCAACAGCGGTCGCCGACGCTGCCGAGGAGGAGTCCCACTTCGAGGTGCTCTACCCCGACGATGCCCCACTCAAGGAAAAGATCCACACCGTGGCCACCAAGGTCTACGGCGCCGACGATGTCGAATACACCGCCGCTGCAAACAAGGCTCTGGCCACCTATGAAGAGGCCGGCTTCGGGAACCTGCCGGTGTGTATCGCCAAGACCCACCTGTCGATCTCTTCTGACCCGAAGCTCAAGGGTGCACCTACGGGGTGGACGCTGCCAGTACGCGAGGTACGCGCGTCCGTCGGAGCAGGCTTCATTTATCCGATTTGTGGCGACATGCGAACGATGCCCGGCCTCGGGAAAATGCCCGCGGCAATGGGAATCGATCTCGACGAAAACGGGGAGATTGTCGGGCTTTCCTGAGGGGACTGGGCCACGGGGTCGTGAGGTTCGCCGCCGCGGAGTCCGACGAGCGGCTTCGGCTTCTAGCCGACTCCGAACTCCGCCCCAGCGTCGCGCAGGGCATCGAAGAGGTACTGGCCGAATGATCGGTCGCAGATAACCAGGTACGACCTGACCCCGTCGACGTCGTTGCGCACCAGGTCGCAGGTGACCTTGGCGACCGACCCCGACGCCACGGCGCCATCAGGGGTCATGGCGTCGGTCCAGTCGAGATTGCACACCTTCTCCAGAAGTGCCGGCGCGTCGTTGCCAGTCAGACGGAACAACGCTCGGCTGTGGGTGTAGTCGATCACGCTGGCGCCATCGGCGGTATCGAGTGTCTCGACCAACTGAGCGCTCGAAGGACCGTCTCCGAACAAGACCCACTCTTGTGGTCGTTGTCCGCACACGAGGACACCGCCGAGTTCGCGGCTGGCTCCGAATTCGACGGCAAGCTGATCCGCGGCGGTCGAATCCGACGCGGCACGAACGATCGTCTTCACCAGCTCGGATTCGTCGCGCAACGTGAGCGCCGAATCCTCGACGGGATTGGACTTCACCACAGGACTCTCGAACACAGGTGAGTCAGCCACGGAGACGTTCTCCTTCGGGATCGAAATGTGCGTGGTGTTGCATAACCGTCGCTGTGGTTCTTTCACCGTTGGTCAGAACCAGCGTGAGCTCGGTACCGGTCGCTGCCGCCTCGGGCAGAACTTGACCCATACAGACTGACCTTTGCAGTGTCGGCGACATCCGAGATGACGTGATGCGGCCGATGATCTCGTTGGTGTCGGGGCGCACGATCTGACATGCCTCCTCGGGCACCGTGAGGGGGTCGGTGGTCTGGATCGAGACGACGATCGGAGCGTCTTCGTCGTCCAGTGCCCATGCCAGTTCCGGCTTGCCGGCAAAGTCGTCCTTGTCGAGCTTGATCAAAGAACCCATTCCGGTGCTCGGGGCCTTGGTGAGACCGTCGGTGTCCTGACCGACAATGAAATGCCCTTTCTCGAGCCGCATGATTCGTTGTGCCTCTAGCCCGAATGCGCCTATACCCAGGTCCTCACCGTTCTCGAGCAGGGTTTCCCAAACGTGGAGTCCGTGACCTGACGGCACGTGGAGTTCGAACGACAGCTCGCCGGTGAAGCCGATTCTCCACATGAAGCAGTTGGCGACTCCGGCGATCGTTCCGGTTCGGACCTGCATGTACTTGAAGACTTCCGGGTCGAGATCGATGTCGTCGACCAGCTTCGACATGAGTTGTCGAGATTTGGGTCCCGCAACGTTGATGCTCGTGAATCCCGTCGTGACCGGCGTGATATGCACTCGCCATTCCGGGCGTTCGGTCTGAAGCCAGTTCTCCGCCCACTCCCAGATTCCGCCGGCGCCGGAGCTGGTGGTGGTCATGATGTAGTGGTCTTCGCCCAGGCGGCCGGTAACACCGTCGTCGAGCACGACACCGTCCTCGGCACACATGAGGCCGTAGCGGACCGAGCCGATGTCGAGCTTCATCCACTTGTTCGTGTACAGCTGGCTCAACAAGAGCGGTACATCTGGGCCCCTCAGGTCGAGCTTGCCGAGGGGTGTCACGTCGGTGATACCGACGTTCTCGCGGGTGTTGCGGACCTCGGCGGCGGGATCGCCGTAGTGCTCTGGGCGGATCCACTGGCCGGCCAGGATCGGGGTCACGCCGTTCGACTCGTGCCACGGCTGGATCGACGAAACGCGAACAGGTTCGAAGACCCGGCCGCCCAGGGCGCCGAGCGTGATGGGCGCGTAGGGCGGTCGCCACACGGTGGTTCCGACCTCTTCGATTGTCTCGCCGCGAGCCTCGGCCAGGACTGCGACGGTGTTGACCGTCTCGAGTTTCCCTTGGGACGGCCCCATCGTCGCGGTTGTGTACCGCTTGAGGAGTTCGACCGAGTCGTATCCCTCGTTTGCCGCGCTGACGAGATCTTTCGAGCCAACGTCTTCGGAGAAGTCGACCATGCCGTGAGTGGTTGAACGGAACAGAGATATCTGCGGATCACGACCCAATGAGGACCGCGTGTCCTCGGGCCACTCGGGTTGCTCATCAGGCACCGGCACAGCTCGTGCGGTCGAGCTCTGAAGAGCATGGGCCACCGATGCGGCTCGTTGCGCCGCGAGGTTGCCGGTCTGACGGCCGTGGTCGACCAACTCGTCGAGGCTGCCGTCTCCGGCCAGACCCCCCGTTGTCAACACATCGTCTATCGGCCGGGAAGAAAAGAATCGAGCCGAGCCCGGCTCATAGACCGGACGGTCTCCCGCCATGTTCAACAAAGAGGTAGGTGCCGTCCAGCCGGCGGCAGTTACGAGAAGGTCACACTCGATGCTGGACCCGTCGGCCAGTTCGACGCTCTTGACCGTCTTGGAAGAACCCGATGCCGAAACGATGTTTTCGCCCAGTCGGGCGTCGACAACCCGCGCAACCTCGACGCCAACGCGTTCGAGGTCGGCCGCTGTCGCGTCGCCCTCGGAGTTGGAGGTGAACACCACCGCCCGGTCGCCAGGTTTCGCTGCGTACATGTTCACGAACCGCCGCACGCCGCCCGAGAGCATGACTCCGGGTTTGTCGTTGCCGGCAAACACGTATGGCCGTTCGATGAGGCCGGGTGCAACCACGAGGACCTTCGCCCGCGCCTTGATCAGCCTCTCTACGGCGATCGGGTGGTTGCGTTGCACGATCGCAACCCAGTTGTCCTCGTACCTTCCGGTGACAGTCGAGTCGGTGAGGATCTCGACTCCGTTGGCTTCGCATTCCGCTTCCAGCTCTGCTGCCAGGGCGCGGTCGTCGTCGGATCCCCAGAGCAGATGCCCGCCAAGCGCATGGCCGTGTTCTACGAGGATTACGTTGGCGCCTTCAGCCGCAGCTGCAGCCGCGGCCACCATACCGGCAGGCCCCCCGCCCGCAACCACCACGTCGGGGTGGGTGTACCGCTTGTCGTGGTAACCGTGCGGGGTGTCGAGGTCGACCTTGCCGCCTGGAGCGAAGGTGGCCAGGATCTTCTCGTAGGTTGGCCACAGGGCCTGGGGGCGAATGAACGTCTTGTAGTAGAAACCGGCGCTGAGGAAGCGCGACACGAGGCCGTTGGCTGCCTTTATGTCGTAGTCCAGCGTGGGCCAGACATTCTGGGCGTCGACGTCCATGCCCGGTTCCACGAGCCGGTGACAGGATCGAACGTTGGGGTCGTCGCCGACCTGAACGAAAGCGTTCGGGTCCCAGTAGTCGTTGCTCATGTACCCGCGTGGCCGGTGGTACTTCATCGACCGTGAAACGACCCGAACACCGTTGGCGGTGAGAGCTGATGCGATCGTGTCGCCGGCGAAACCCGTCAACTCGGTGCCGTTCCAAGTGAATGGGACGGGACTCGAACGGTCGATCATTTCGCCAGATTGGGCCGGGAGGCGCTGGTTCATGCCTTCCCCGCAATCTTGGACACCGGTGTCGGCGGGTTCGTGAACTCGTTGCTGGTCGTGTCGCGTTCGAGAACGAAGTATCGGCGGCACCCCGAGCGGCAATACCAGGTTTCGCGAAGGAGGCCGGCTGGGTTGTCTTCGAGATAGAGGTAAGCCCGCCATTCCTCGGGCGTCGCCGAGTTGGGATCTGGCCGCGGAGTGGCTTCACCGACGTAGTGCAGGTCGGAGGCGTTGCGCGGTCCGCAGTTCGGGCATGGGACCAGGAGCATCAGTTCGCATCCTTCGCGTGAGTTGTCGGAGCGGGGAAGTGAGCCATCAGTGACCCACCGCCGCTGCGCCCTTTTCGCCGACGAGAGTGCCGGTGGTGAACCTGGAGAGATCGAACGGCTCTATCAGTTTGGGAGTTCGCTGTGTGGCCACGGCTTCGGCCATCTGTTCTCCCGAGACGGGGCCCGCCTTGAAGCCGTATGTTCCCCAGCCGACATCGCAGAGGAACCCGTCTACCGGCGTGAACCCCATTACGGGTGAGTAGTCCTGGGTCATGTCGCACAACCCCGACCATTGGCGCAACAATCTCATTCGTGACACGCCGGGCATGAGCTCGAGTACGTGGCCCGCGAGCTCTTCTGTGAACTCGAGCGAACCTCGAATGTTGTAGGTGTTGAAAGGGTCGACCGATGCGCCGAACACCAGCTCACCCCGGTCGGTTTGGCTGACGTACACGTGCAGCGAACCCGAGACGACGACTGTTGGTAGGAACACCTTGACCGGCTCGGTGACGGCCGCCTGCAGCGGTCGGGTGCTGATGGGCAGCTTGACTCCCGCCATATCTGCGATGAGCGTGGCCCAGCCGGCGGTGCAGTTGATGACGGTGGGCGTGGATATGTCGCCGCGACTGGTTCGAACCCCTACGACCTTTCCACCGGGGCCTTTCCCGTTAGGACCGTCGCCTCCGTCGACCATGATGTCGAGCACTTCGGTCTTTTGGTGCATCTCCACGCCGGCATGGTCGGCCGCGCGGGCGTAGCCCCAGACAACCGCGTCGTGACGAATGATTCCGCCGGGTGGGTGATACAAGGCCCCCAGAATCGGGTAACGAGGATGGCTCGAAGTGTCGAGGCTCGGCGCGAGCTTCTTCACCTCGTCGGGTCCGATGACGTCGGAGTCGATGTCTTGGAGCTTGTTGACTTCGGCCCGCCACCGCATTGTGCGCAACGCTGAATCGGTGTGGGCCAGCGTCATGTGGCCCCGTTCGGAGAACATCACGTTGATGTTCAAGTCGACGGCCATCGTGTTGTAGAGCTGCAACGATCGGTCGTAGAAGGCAACACCTTCGGGCGTCAGATAGTTGGAGCGGACGATCGCAGTGTTTCGACCCGAGCCGCCGCTGCCCAGGTAGGCCTTGTCCAACACGGCGACGTTGGTGATCCCGTGGTTGGCCGCCAAGTAGTAAGCCGTGGCGAGCCCGTGTACACCACCGCCGATGATGACCACGTCGTATGTGTCCTGGAGCGGAACGTCGCGCCAGACCCGGGGCCAGTTCTGGTTACGGGCACCCTTGGTGACCAGACCCGCCGCGGAGTATCTGGGCGGTTTCTTCGGCTTATTCGGTGGTTGACTGTCGTCGGTACCAGTATCTGCGGCAGAGCCTGAGGACATGGCGGACGACGCGGTGGAGAGCGCGGTCGAGAACGCGGACGAGAGCACAGACATCGTGTTGACACTATTGGTCGACTCAAATGAGGGTAAGGATCAATCTGACATGAGTTGATATGCATACGATATGTATTGATCTACCATCGGGCCGGTGAACCTGAATCGGTTGCGGTACTTCGTAGCAGTGGCGGAGGAAC
>JBPCTU010000360.1:0-3578 GCA_051011515.1 Acidimicrobiales bacterium | reverse complement strand
GCCCCAGAAACAGCACGTCCTCGACGCCCACCACCTCGGCCGCGGCTCGCTGCTCGGCCTCTCGCAGCGCCTTTACCTCGTCACGAGGCATGTCCTCGGGTGGGCCGGCTTCGCCCGAGCTTGCCAGCGCATAGGTGACCCCACACCCGGCTTGGACCAGCCGGGCAGCGGTGCCTGCCACACCGAAGTCGATGTCATCGGGATGGGCCACCACAACCAGAGCCCGCTCGGGGGGTTCGGTCAGATCCAGAAAGCTCACCCGGGCAACATACTGGCGCTCGACGGGTTCTGGCGCCGTCCTTGTCGGGTCATCACCGCGCCTCGGCGACATGGTCGGTCCGCCGGGGCTGACGCTAGGGTCAGCGGTGCTTCTTCGGTCGGGAGGGGCCATCGAAAGGGGACGATCCAGTGAGCGACTTCGCCGAAAGTGCCTACGCTGTTATGAGCGAAACCGTTGGGGGAGACCCCGTCTTCAGCGACTGGGTCGAAGTCACTCAGGACCGCATCGATGCCTTCGCCGATGCAACGCTCGACCATCAGTTCATCCACGTAGACGTCGAGCGTGCCAAGAACGAAACTCCGTTCGGCGGCACGATCGCCCATGGGTTCTTGACCCTGTCGTTGCTGCCTCACCTGTCCTCGACCATGCCGCCACAGATACCGCGTCTCGACGGCGCGGTGATGGGGATCAACTACGGCCTGAACAAACTGAGGTTCATCAGTCCTGTGCCCTCAGGCGCACGCATCAGGGCCAGCGCAGTCGTCACCGATGTCGCTCTCAAGGGCAATGCCATCGACCAGACTCGAACCATGACGGTCGAGATCGAGGGCGAAGAGCGGCCGGCCCTGGTAGCCGAGTGGATCGGGCGTGTGGTCTTCGCCTGATCGGCGACGACCTGCGACCTGCGAGGGGACGATTCTGTGGCAATGAATGTTCTGGGCACTGAGCTCGAGATGTGTAGCGAATCGCCGATGACCGGCTTCTACCGCAACGGATGTTGTGAGACTGGTGCTGACGACCACGGCGCTCACGTCGTGTGCGCGACCGTCACTGCGGAGTTTCTCCAGTTCTCGGCCGAAGCGGGCAACGATTTGTCCACGCCTCGGCCAGAGTTCGGTTTTCCGGGCCTGTTGCCGGGCGATCGCTGGTGCCTGTGTGCAGAGCGGTGGCACGAAGCTCACGAGGCAGGCGTTGCGCCTCCTGTCGTACTCGAAGCCACCCATGCCCGGGCTCTCGAATGGGCCGACCTCGGCGCGCTCCGAGGGGCCTGACTCCTCCAGTACGGCGGCCCGACACGCAGTCGAGCGGCGTGGTTCGCGAAGGCACTAGAGGACCCAGGCAGGTACGGTCCTACGAATGAGCGTTCGAATTGAAACAAGAGATCTGGCCGACACCGCGGCCACCTATGGGCCCGCCGCATTTCTGCTCACCGACGGCAGCGATCATCGTCCCCACATCACCGCGGTTGCGCCCGCTGTCGACGGGGCCGTCATCCGTTGTTCTGTGGGAGGCTCCGCGGCTCGGAACATCGCCACGAATCCGCTGGTGTCAGTCCTGTGGGCACCTGTCGAAAGCGGGGGCTACAGCTTCATCGCCGATGGCTCGGCGACATCGGAGACCGACAGCGACGGGGGAGCGATCGCCGTAGTGGTCGTGGAGTCCGCTGTGCTGCACCGTCCCGCGCCCGTCGACAACGACAGTGGTTGTTCGTCGGACTGCGTTGATGTCGAGGTGTCCGAATGAAGTACACCCGCCTCGGAAACACGGGCCTCAGCGTCTCTCGGATCTGCCTCGGCACGATGACGTTCGGAAACCAGTGCGACGAGACCACGTCGCGGTCGATCCTCGACTCAGCGTTGGAGCAGGGAGTCTCGTTCATCGACACCGCCGATGTGTATCCCGCGCACCAGGTGGAGTGGTTCGGTGAAACTGAACGGATCATCGGGCGTTGGCTCGACGGCAAACGCGACGACGTCGTGTTGGCCACGAAGTTCTGGGCTCCCACCGGGCCGGCGCCATGGCAACGCGGCGGAAGCCGGCGCCACATCATGGACGCCGTCGAGGCATCGTTGGAGCGACTACAGACCGATTTCATCGATCTGTATCAGATCCATTTTCCCGATTCCTCGACACCGCAGGACGAGACCCTTCAGGCTTTGGACGACCTCGTGAGTTCCGGCAAGGTCCACTACATCGGATGTTCCAACTTCCCGGCGTGGATGCTCGCCCGTTCGCTGGGCCGCAGCGAGGTCTTGGGGGTCGCCCGTTACGACAGCGTGCAACCTCGGTACAACCTGTTGTTCCGTGCCCTCGAACGAGACCTGTTCGAGTTGTGTATGGCCGATGACATCGCCGTGATTCCCTACAACCCGCTGGCAGGTGGACTGTTGACGGGGAAACACCAGCGGGCCGAACCAGACGCCGGAAGCCGGTTCACCATCGAAGGCGGCCAAGGGGACCGTTACCTGGAGCGGTATTGGCACGACCAGATGCACGATGCCGTCGACGCCATCAAACCTCTTGCCGAACAGGCGGGCATCAGTATGGCCCAGCTCGCGGTGGCATGGGTGCTGGCCAATCCCGCCGTCACGTCACCAATCGTTGGCGCCACACGCCCAGAACAGCTCGATGACGCCGTGGCAGCCGTTGACCAGGAGATCGATCCTGATCTCAAACAAAAGCTCGACGAACTCACCGACCATTTCAGGTTGTCTGACGCCGACCGCTGAGCGGACTGTCGGAGCCGCTGAGCTGAGCGCTAGTTGACCCTCGTAATGACCTTGCCCCATGTCTTTCTCTCGGCCAAGTCCTGGATGGCTTGCGCGCCCTGCTCGAAGTCGTAGGGCGGGTAGATCAGAGGGTCCACACCGCCGATCTTGGCCAGATCCAGCACCGATCGCATCTGGCGCCCCAAAGAGTCAGGGTCCCGCGCAAGTGATGCTCCCCAGTGGACCCCGACCACGCTGTAGTTCTTCAGGAGAATGTGGTTGGCGGGCAGGTCCGGGATCCCGGCGACGAAGCCGATGACGAGTAACCGGCCATCCCACGCCATGCACCTTCTGACCTTCTGCATCGTCTCGCCGCCGACCGGGTCGTAGGCCACGTCGACTCCGCCGCCGCTCAGCTCGCGCACGGCATCCACGAAGTCGGGCTGATTCTGGTGGTCGATGACCTCGTCTGCCCCCAGCTCCCATGCCTGCGATACCTTCTCGTCGCCGCCGGCGATGGCGATCACCCGCGCGCCGGCTGCCTTGCCAAGCTGGATCGCCGCAGAACCGGTGCCGCCGGCGGCTCCAGTGACCAGAAGCGTTTCACCCGCCTGCAGGTTCGCTCGGTCGTGGAGGGCGAACCATGTCGTTCCGTAGTTGACCGGTATCGCTGAGGCTTTCTCGGACGTGAGGTTCGGAGGCAGACGCCATACGCGGTCGGTCTTGGAGAATGCCTGTTCCATCAGCCCGCCGCCCAGCATCATGACCCGATCGCCCTCAACGACCGAGGTCACGTCGTCTCCGACCGCCACCACGGTGCCCGCGCTCTCGCCGCCAGGGGTGAATGGCAGAGTTGGTTTCACCTGGTA
>JBPCTU010000359.1:0-3555 GCA_051011515.1 Acidimicrobiales bacterium | reverse complement strand
GTCGATCAATGAACTCTTGTCAGGCACCGCTGTCATACGTTGCTCAATTGCGGCTACGGTAAATGTCCGATCTATTCACATAGAAAAAGGGGGGGACCAAACATGTCCCGGCACTTGATGAAGCTGTTGGCGTTGTTGCTGGCATTTGCACTGATCGCCGCGGCTTGCGGCGACGACGACGACGACACCTCGGCCAGCGAGCCTGCAGAAGAACCGGCCGAAGAGCCCGCAGAGGAACCGGCCGAAGAGCCCGCAGACGAACCCGCAGAGGAACCGGCCGAAGACGACGGCGGGGCCGCGGCCACCGTGCCCGACAACCCGGACAACGGCATCACCTCTGACACGATCAAGGTCGGTTGGATGGGTGACCTCACCGGCCCCACAGCCTCGTCACAGGCTTTCAACTCCCACGGCACCGAGGCCTACATCGAGTGCCTCAACGAGCGCGGCGGTGTGCTCGGCAGGCAGGTCGAGTATCTGCCCGAGGACGACCAGTTCTCGCCAGAGGCTGCGGCCGTGAACTTCACGAAGCTCACCGAGGACGACAAGATCCTGGCGCTGCTGGGCCAGGGCCATTCAGGCATCAGCACCCAGCTCCAGCCCGACACCACGCGTCTCAGCCTCGCAGTCATCGGCCCCGGCCAGACCATCGACGTCCAGCTGGCCGAAGACAGCACCTGGTTCAACAACCTCGCCCACTACGGCGACCAGGCTGACATCGCTGCGGGCCAGATCGGTGGTGATGTTGGTGGCCTCGAGAACGCTGTGGTCATGGGCATCAGCCTCGAGGTCCCATCCGGGTCCGAATATGCGGCCTACGTGGAACAGTCAGTCACCAATGGTGGCGGCGCCTACGCAGGCACCCTGTTCGTTGCTCCGGGCGCGACCGAGGTGACGGCGCAGATGGTCGAGCTTCAGGCCGCGATCGACGACCAGGGCGTCAACTACGTGACGCTGCACGGTTCTCCGGGTTCGTCACTGGTAGTCATGCAGGGCATGGCCGACGCGGGCATCACCGAGATCCCGATCATCGGCATCCACGGCGTGGCGTCCAACTCGGTATGGACAGAAGGTCCGGCTGAGATCACCGACCAGACCTTCGGCGCTCACTCCTTCCTCTCGGCCAACAACACCACACAGGCCTCCGAAGAGATGGCTCGTTGTGCAGAGCTGGCCGGATATGGCGGCGAAGAGCTCACGAACAACTTCGCTCACGGCTACCTGAACGGGTACATCTTCGAGCAGGCCATCCAGCGGGCTGCCGAAACCGGTGAGGTGACTCGCGAGAGCTTCGTTGAAGCCTTGTACGGCCAGTTCGATACGCTCGGGATCACCTGCCCGATCGATTGGGACAACCCACAGCGGCACAGCCCGTGTGGAGCCGCTTTCTCGCTCGACTTCGAGACCGGCGGCATGGTCCCTGCCAACGACTTCGAGTTCTACGCTCCGCAGCTGGACGGCGAATACGGAATCGAGTTCGGCTAGAAGCCTGACGAGCACATAGGAGAACCAATATGGCCACCGATCCCGTGGCAGACATCGTGACAGCATGCCGAGCGCTAGCTGCTCGAGGTTGCGACACGGGTATCGGTGGCCATGTCTCCATCCGGGATCCAGAACGTCGAGAGTTCTGGATCAACACGTTCAACCGTACGCTCGGCGAGATGACGGCCGACGACGTGGTCAAGCTCGACCACGATGGCAACAATGTTCTCGACGACCGGTTCGTCAGTCTGGGTTGGGAGTTCCATGCGGGAATCTTCGATCAGCGTCCCGACGTCAACGCCATCGTCCACACTCACGGGTTCTGGGTGACAGCGCTGGCATCGCTGGCGCGTCCGCTGAAGATGCGCCACAACCTGTGCACCTTGTTCTACGAGAACCAGGTCATGAGCCCCGACGACACGTTTCATTCAATCGGGCCGGCAATAGGGGATGCGTCCACGATCATCATTCCGTGGCACGGCGCGATAACAGTCGACCGATCCATTGGCCGGGCCGCAGCGCTCCACGCGACGTTGGAGGACATGGCCAAGCTCGACGTGACCCTCGATGCCAGCGGCGAGGAAGTGCCGGAGCTCCCGGAGCAGGCCCGTCTACACCTCCGCGACATAATCGACGAGAAGTCCGGCTATCTCGAACAGACCTGGGACCTGATGCAGCGCCAAGCCGATCGCTACGTCCACGTTTGAGGAAGAGCTGATACAAGATGTCACAGGCACTGGCGGACGAGTTCAACGCATACGTGGCCGAGCCCGAAGGCGGTGACCCGTATCCCATTTTCGCGCGCATGCGAGACGAGGCTCCAGCTCTATGGAGCGAGCCGCTTCAGTCGTGGGTGATGACCCGATGGCCTGACGTCTCTCGAATGTTCGAGGACACCGAGACCTTCGGGCCGCTCATGAATCAGCCAGGCACGTCGAGCATCTTCGGTCGGGCTCTGCTCCAGATGTCTGGTGACGAGCATCGCCGCAAGGAAGCGATAATCGCCAAACGGATCCGCAGCCCGAAGCAACTGTCCGGTTCTCTCGATGAGATGATTGGGCAGCTCGTCGCCGAGTCCGGCGAAGCTCTGCCGGTAGCACCCGAGGTAGCCGACCTGCGCACGGGGTTCACTGAGCCGGTGCCACTGGGCGTCATCGCGGCGCTGATGGACATGACCGAAGCCGGCAACTTCCGTCATTGGTACAACGACATCGTTTCGGCCGGCATCTCCAACGTCAACAAGGACCCCGAGATCCACGCAAAGGGTGTGGCGGCCCGAGATGAGTTGTTCGACTTCGTGACCCCGACCATCGAGAGCCGCCGCTCATGTCCAGGTGACGAGCTGCTCTCGGACCTTTGTTCGATGGAGTACGAAGGCGAGCGCTTGTCCGACGATGAGGTGCGAAGTTTCACTGCGTTCTTGTTATCAGCCGGCATCGAGACGACCGACCGAGCATCGGCGAACCTCGTCAAGCACCTGATCCTGGAACCCGATCAGTGGGCTCGCCTGAAGGAATCCTCCGACCTAGTCGGTTCCGCGGTCACCGAGATCCTGCGCTACCGCCCACCGGTGCAGGGCACGATCAGGCTGGCGCTCCAGGACTTCGACGTCGACGGAACGGTGGTCCCAGCAGGCAGCAAGGTGATGTCCTTCATCGCCAGCGCGAACAACGACCCTACGGTCTTCGACAATCCAACGCAGTTCGACGTCGGGCGTTTTGTCGACAACGAACGCCCCCAGTACACGCCTATCGGTCCCGTTCGAGCCTTCGGCGCCGGACCGCACACGTGCACCGGCTCGCTCCTCGCCAAGCTGGAGATGGAGCGCACTCTCGAGTTCCTCATCGAACGCTACGACCGAATCGAGTTCGCCGGCGATGTTCCATCCGACACCGGCTTGATGCTCCGCTCCCCGGCGTCGCTGGACGTATTGCTCTACGAATAGCCCCTGCTCCGCGAACAGACCGGCTCAGGCGACGCTCATGCCGCCGTCGATGACGATGGCGGCGCCCGTGGTCCACGAAGACTCGTCTGACGCCAGGTGCAATGCGAGCTGGGCGACATCGTCGG
>JBPCTU010000358.1:0-3210 GCA_051011515.1 Acidimicrobiales bacterium | reverse complement strand
TACGGCTCCCTCTCCCCGGCCTCGCCCCTAAGCACTGCCGTCATCTGTTGTACCTGTGATTGTGACGGGATGCCTGGCCCGATGGGTTGGTCGGCCCACAGCACAGGCCAAACCCGCGCCCTTCGTTGTGGTGACGCTACTCGGCGAGATATCCGGGATCCAAGCAGGCCCAGGGCAATTCCCCCATCCCCGCCCGCCATGACCGTGCAGAGTGGCGAGATCCTACTCAGCCAGTCGCACCACGCGGTCGTTGTCGGTACCGGCTACCTGAACGATGCCGCGAGCTTCAGCCGCCCGGACGAAGTCGCCGAAGTTGCGGTACCCGAGATTTCGTTCCGAGAAGGACTGGTCACTCTTTCGCATCGCGGTCTTGAGTCCCGACAGCGGTACACCACCGCCTTCGAGGACTGTCTTCAACAACGCTTCAGCGCTGGCCTGAGCACTGGATCCAGCCAGCGTTACCTCCGGATCACCTGCACCGGTCAGCGAAACCAACCCGTCGGCCTCGAGGCTTTCCAACAGGTGCCTGAAGCCTCGGTACCCCAACTGCGCCTCGTTGAACGTCGGGTCCTTGCGCAGGACCGCTCGCTTCAAGGTCGATGCTCGGACGGTGCCCGACGACGACTCCATACCTGCGAGCGTGCCCAGAACGATCCCGGTGTCGGAGGCCCGCTGGGTCTCATCACCCTGGTCGGAGTCGGAGTCTTCGGTTGCGACGAGATTGTCGTAGAACATGAACTCGTCGCAGGCAGGTGGCAACAGTTTCGAGGTCGAGTCCCTCACGCCGACGCCGATGACGGTGCGGTCGAGTTCGCGCAACTTGTGCACCAGGGGGCTGAGGTCGCTGTCGCCAGTGCACACAACGAACGTGGAGATGTAGCTGCGATCGAGTGCAAGCTCGACAGCATCGACGGCCATCTTGATGTCGGCGGCGTTCTTGCGACTGCCGCCCATCTTCTGGGGGATGTCGACCAGCTCGACGGAGTGGCGGGTGAGCATGCGCCGGTCGTCGTCGAAGTAGGACCAGTCGGCGTAGGCCTTGCGGGTGATGACTCGGCCTCGTTCTGCCAGCGCATCTGCAACCACGCCGAAGTCGAACCGCGAGCCCAGGTGGTCCTTCGCTCCGATAGCCAGGTTCTCGTAATCGAGAAACACAGCGATGCGGGCTTCGGGGTCCGAGGAGCTCATGAAAACATCCAGAGGGTGGGCGACTGGCCCACACTAGGCCGCCGCCGACGCGAGCGATGGCTGCGGCGAACGAGGCCAAGATTCGAGCTCGCGGCGTCCCCTACAGTGCCCGGATGCCCGACGACAAGGACCTCAGCCACGAGGACATCGTTGCCGAACTACGCCGGCTGATCGATGTCGTGCGTACTAGCGACGTGACGTCTGCGGGGTCCGAGGGCGTTGACCTCGATGCCGTCATGGCCGATATGCGGCGGGCCCGGGAAGCTCTGGCCCCCCACGTGGTTGACGACATGCGGACCGCGGCAGGGCTCCGGTCGAACGATCGACTGGGCGGCAGCGACGGTCTGTTCGACGACGTCGTCGGCCATGTCGAGCCCGCCGACCTGCTTCCCTACAGCCCGGTCATCGGGCCACTCAACCCGATCTCGCCACCGTTCGAGTTCTGGGTCGACGGAGAAGAAGTCAGAGGTGTCGGTTCGTTCGCGGCCGTCCACAGCGGTCCACCCAGTTCTGTCCATGGGGGGATCGCTTCGTTGATCCTCGATGAGGTGATGGCCCTCACGTCGATCGTGAACCGAGCGCAGGGTTACACGGGCACCCTGATCGTGCGGTACGAGGCGCTGGTGCCGCTGGACAACGAGTTGACGGTGCGGGGATTCGTCGACCGGACCGAGGGACGCAAGACCTGGATCGGCTCGGAGCTTCGAGCCGGGGACGAAGTGGTGACAACAGCCGAGGGACTCTTCATCCGGCCCCGCGATTGAGCCCCGCTATGGGGCTCCGATGAAAGCTCCCCTGCCGGCGATCATCGGGAGATCGAGGAAGGTCTTCACCCCGGGGCCGGCCTCGACCACGTAGGGAATGGCGTTGATCGCGTGTGCTCCAGTCGAGCCGAGCACGCTCTTGTTCCACTTGTGCGGCAGCGAAACCCGCATGTCGGGTTCGCCGGTGATGTCGATCGACCAGTCGCCACGGGGCCACTCGGGGGCGGCGTCGTTGTGCATTCGCCAGACTGTCTCCTGAGACACGAGCGGATGGTCGCCGACCATTGCCGCCCAGGTCCACCGCTGGCCGGCAACTGTGCCGGCTGGGACGATGCCGGCAGCGGTCTCGAGGTCGGCGTCGGCGATCCAGGTGATCATCTTCGAGGTCACCTCGTCGACCTCGGCGCCGATGCCGTCGGCCACCATCTGCACCGCCTCGGTGAACAGGCCATCGAGCCAGCGGCGGTGGCGGACCGCCCTGGCCTCGAACTCCTCGGGTGTGCGTCCGAAGTTCATCATCTCGAACATGATCTCGGGCGAGGGGTAGAACTGGAAGTTGCTGATCTCCTGCACGGCGATCTGGTCGATGCGCAGGCTCAGGCCCGACATGAGCAGCGGGAGAAGGTCGCCGAACCACCCGGGGTTTGCGCCGGTGCCGTGGAAGGCCGAGTTGCCTTCGGCACATGCCGCGTCGAGACGTTCCATCACCTCGTCGCCATACACCTGGGGATACATGTAGCCGACTGTGGTGATGACGTGTTTGCCGCTGGCAAGCAGCCGGCAGAAGTCAGCCATGTCGGCGTCGGGGTCGTCACCGTGGACGAGGGAAGGAAGCGGCATGTGGAGCACCACGTCGGCGTCCAAGGCCAGGATCTCTTCGACGTCGTTGGTAGCGGCCACGCCGAGGGGGTCGGTTCCGGCGAGAGTGCCGATGTCGATGCCCACCTTGTCGGGACTCTTGACCAATAGCCCGACCAGGTCCATGTCGGGCCGAGCGATGACCGTGGCCATTGTCTGACGTCCGACGTTTCCGCTGCCCCACTGCACGACACGAATGCTCATGGCGGCGACAGTACCCCCATGCCCGACCGGGTTCTCAATAGCCCGCCAACCCGACCATCATGGGCAGAACACGGAGAGTGCGGACTGGCTGGTCGGCACCAAGGCAGAGGCAGGCGACGCAGTGGAGAGTGCCAAAACACGATGGGAGAGCCGCTACGAACCTGAGCGCTATCTCTACGGTGGCGAACCCAACGAG
>JBPCTU010000357.1:0-5803 GCA_051011515.1 Acidimicrobiales bacterium | reverse complement strand
CCGAATGGCCGAGCGGCTCGCCGAGGTGCGGCGTTCCGGGGCCGTCCCGTACCTGCGCCCCGATGGCAAGACTCAGGTCACATTCGACTACGAGGACGGTCGGCCGGTCCGGCTTCGAACCGTTCTGGTCTCGACCCAGCACAACGACGGAATCGATCGCGACACCGCCATTCGGCCCGACATGATCGATCATGTGATCAGGCCTGTCGTGCCGGAGGCGTTCGCCGACGATGACTACGAGGTGTTCGTCAACCCCACCGGCCGCTTCGTGATTGGTGGCCCAGTAGGCGATGCCGGGCTCACGGGTCGCAAGATCATCGTCGACACCTACGGAGGTATGGCCCGGCACGGCGGGGGAGCCTTCTCCGGCAAGGATCCGTCGAAGGTCGACCGCAGCGCTGCTTACGCGACACGGTGGGTGGCGAAGAACGTGGTGGCGTCCGGGGCAGCTTCCCGATGTGAAGTCCAGGTTGCCTACGCCATCGGCGTCGCGCGACCGATGAATGTTCTGGTCGAGACGTTCGGAACCGAGACGGTTGATCCTCAGGCCATTGCCGCAGCAGTCACTGAGGTGTTTGACCTCCGCCCAGGTGCCATCCTGCGAGATCTCGACCTCCGCCGCCCCGTCTTCCGCCAGACCGCGGCGTATGGACACTTCGGACGCGAAGGTGATGGCTTCACCTGGGAACGCACCGATCGGGCAGACGATCTCCGATCGGTCCTGGGTATCGACTGAGCGAGTTGCCGGCCAGGGTCGAAACCCAGCTCACGAGGACTCCGCATGGTATTGCCTGATCGAGTTCGAGTCGTTCGGGTGCTGCCAGATGTTCCGGCCATCTCGAAGGAGTTCGATTACGCAGTCCCCGAGCCGTGGCGAACAGACGGGCGAGCTTCGTCGATCCGGCTCGGCACGATGGTCAGGATCGAACTTCACGGTCGAAGAGTGGCCGGCTGGGTAACTGAGATCGACCCGGCTGATGGGCCAGATCTTCGATTGCTGCCGTTGTCAAAGTTGAGCGGCATCGGCCCGCCAGGTGATGTAATCGACGTCTGTCGATGGGCTGCCCGTCGGTGGCTCGGACCGGTGTCCAGCCTCCTCAGAACTGCCAGCCCGCCGAAGATGGTCTCCCGTATCTCACGCGCTCGGCCGTCCACTGCGGTAGCAGCGCCGGACTCCGATTTGGTCGAGACCGCGTTCTCTGGAGCCGGCTCAGTCGTGCGCGTCCCACCGTCAGGAGACCGATGGCCATTGGTCGTCGGAGCCGTGGCTCGCGGTGATGCCTTGATCGTCGTTCCGTCTGTCGCTCAAGCGCGCATCATTTCCTCCCGGCTTCGGAGGCTGGGTATCGGATGCGCGCTGTACCCAAGAGACTGGCCTGCCGCGGCCGGAGGCGGATCGGTGGTTGGCACGCGCTCGGTCGCTCTTGCTCCCGTTCCACACCTCTCCGCGGTGCTGATGATCGATGAACACGACGAGGGTTATCAACAAGAACAGGCCCCGACGTGGCACGCGCGGGAGATCGTGATCGAACGTGCTCGACGAGCTGGGGTCCCTTGTGTGCTCACGTCCCCGATGCCGACACTGGAAGCTCTCTCGGTGCTGCCGTTGCAGACCCTGAATCGCGAACAGGAACGGTCGGGTTGGCCGCTGGTTCGCGTCGTGGATCCAAGAGAGGACGGCAGTGCTCGGGGGACACTCTGGACGTCTCCGGTCGTTTCCTCACTCAGGGCAGACGGCCGCGTCGCCTGTATTCTCAACCGCAAGGGTAGGTCCCGGCTCCTTTCGTGCGCGCACTGTGATGGGTTGGCAGTGTGTGAGGAGTGTGACGGCGCTCTCCGCCTCGATCAGGACACGTTCGAGTGCGCCCAGGGGCACCAGCGCCCCGTGGTCTGCTCGCACTGCGGCGGCACGAAATTCAAGAACCTACGGGTTGGGGTAACCCGGGCTCGTGAAGAACTGGAGGTGTTGCTTCGTGAACCAGTGGTCGAAGTTACTGCGGACACCAATGACGAAGCCCTCAATCGGTCGAGGGTGATGGTGGGAACCGAGGCGCTTCTCCACCGCGTCGATGAACTGAGCGCGGTGGCGTTCGTTGACTTCGACCAGGAGCTGTCTGCGCCCAGGTATCGGGCAGGTGAGCAGGCGCTGGCCCAGCTGGTAAGGGCCGGTCGTCTCGTTGGCGGTCGTCGCGAAGGACGAGGCGAGGTATTGGTGCAGACACGCCAACCAAACCACCCCATCGTCACAGCGGCGGTGAACGCCGACGTCGAGCCGTGGACCGAGGTTGACAGAACGCGGCGTGAGCTACTCGGGTATCCGCCTTTCAGAACCTTGGCTGAGGTCTCGGGCCCTGGAGCCGAGGAGCTCATGACAAATATGGGAACTCCGCTAGGTGTCGAGATCCTCGGGCCGCGCGATGGTCGTTGGCTCATCAAGGCAGAGGCACCAGAGATGTTGTCCCAGGCGTTTGATGGAGTGGAGCGACCCAAGTCCCGTACGAGGGTTTCTGTGGACCCTCTTCGGCTGTTCTGAGTGAATCCGCAACCGTTCAGGGTCTGGCAACGGGTGCGTCAGGGAACAGCGCTCGTCGCCTGACCTCGTACAAGGCAATAGCCGCAGCCGTGGCGACATTCAAGGAGCCGACCTTGCCGAGTTGTGGGATGTAGCCGATGCGGTCACAGCCCGCGAGCGCGTCTGCGCTCAAGCCACGGTCCTCGTGACCCACAGCCACACAGACGTCGCCGCTCAGGTCCAACTCGGGGAGTGGTAGAGCTCCTTCGGCGAGTTCGATGCCGACGACGACGAAACCCGAGGCACGGGCCTCGTCGAGGGCCTCCGCAGCCGTCGCGACCGGCGAATGTTGCAAGTACTTGTCGGTTCCCATCGCGGTTTTTCCGACCCGAGGATTTTCGGGCCCAGTGGCCCCGTTCGCGTACCAGAGTCGCTCGACGCGTTGTGTGGCCGCAGTGCGAATGATCGCGCCCACGTTGAAGGGGCCCTGGATGCCATCGAGGATCATGGCCAGGCGCGAATCGGTGGCTCGTCGCCAACCCCGGTGCAGACGTTTGAGTTCGGTTCCAGTCAGGTTGCGTGTCATTGTGGCTCTTCAGCCGTTCGGGCAGTGAGGCGGAGCAACCGGTAGCCGTTGCGAGACCGGACCCTCGTTGTCGGCCAACCGTTGTCACCCAACCACGACGCGAGGCTGTCAGCGCCCAGGTGTTTGTGGACGACCAGGAACGCCTGACCATCCGGTGCCATCCGATCCAGCCACGTCTCGAGTAGCTCATGCAGGGGTGACTTGCCGATCCGGATCGGAGGGTTCGACCAGATCAGGTCGAACCGGACGTGGTCTGGGACTTCATCCGGCCGTGTGATTGTCGCATTGAGTCCGGCGAGGTTCGTTCGGGCGAGGTCGAGGGCGCGTTCGTTGACATCAACCGCCCAAACCCTTGCCCGAGGGGCGCGGTGACAGAGCGTGCGAGCGATCGGCGCATATCCACATCCGAGATCGAGAGCGGTCTTGACCGTCGGCAACGGATCGGGGACACCGAGCAGCAGCGACCGAGTACCTGGGTCGACCGTCTCGGAGGAAAAAACGCCGGAGTCACTCGCGAGCGTCGTCGTTAGATCGGGGAGGACCAGCTCGACCTGCCGTGGAGCTGATGGGCTCGCCGGGTCATCATCGAAATAGTGCGAATTCTCCGAGCCCATCCCGAGACGGTATCGCTTGGGTCGGTTCCGGGGATCGTTGGGGGCAGCGGCGATATCCTGGGAGGATGCCGAGCCAAGAGATACGCATCTTCGGTGATCCGGTCCTGAAGAGGATGTCGGAGCCGGTTGCCGAAATCGACGGAACGTTTGTCGATACGTGTAATGAGATGCTCGACACGATGTACGAGGCGCCGGGTCTTGGTCTGGCCGCACCACAGGTCGGCATCGGGAAGCGCTTCTTCGTGTACGACTTCGGTGACGGGCCGGGTGTACTCGTGAATCCCGAGATCACAGGGACCGACGGCGAGTGGGAGTACGACGAGGGTTGTCTGTCGGTGCCGGGCCTGTCATGGATGATCACCCGGCCGAAACAGATCCACATCGTGGGTTTCGACATCGACGGCAACGAGGTCTCGATCGAGGCCGACGAACTCGAGTCCAGGCTCTACCAACACGAGATCGATCACCTGGACGGCAAACTGCTCTTTGACTACCTCGAAGAGGACGAGGTCAGAGAGGCAAAGAAGATCCTGCGGGAGAGGGCGATGGGCCTGGACACAGAACCGTCCGGACTCCAGTTGCCTTGATTGCTCCTCCAACTCAGGTCCGGCGGGTCGTCTACTTGGGCACCCCGGCTTTGGCTGTCCGGCCCCTCGAAGCCTTGGTCGAGGCCGGGTTCGGCGTGGCTCTGGTGGTGACCGCGCCCGACAAACGCCGAGGCCGTGGGTCCGATGTGACACCGAGCCCGGTGAAGGCGGCGGCCACCGAATTGGGAATCCCCGTCGCTCACGACGTTGCGGACGTTCTCGACGTGGGAGCCGACCTGGGTGTTGGGGTGGCGTCCGGAAAGCTCATCAGCACCGAGGTACTCGATGAGTTGGCCATGGTGAACCTCCACTTCTCTCTCCTGCCGAGTTGGCGGGGCGCTGCGCCGGTGGAGCGCGCGATTCTTGCCGGCGATCCACGGACCGGCGTGTGCCTCATGGAGGTGGCGCCCGAACTCGACTCGGGCGGGGTCTACCGGTCGTCTGAGGTGACCATCGGCGACAAGACGCTGGAGGAACTCCGCTCAGAACTCGTCGAAGTCGGAGCCGCACTGCTCGTCGAGGCGCTCACCAGTGGCCTCGGTGATCCCGCCCCGCAGGTCGGAGAGGTGTCCTATGCGTCCAAGATCGACCCTGCCGAATTGGAGCTGTTGTGGGATCGGCCGGCGGTCGAGCTCGAGCGCGTCGTACGCCTCGAGGGCGCCTACACGTCATTTCGGGGCGATCGGCTGAAGATCTGGTCGGTGGCATTGGACTCCAGGACCGACCTGGAGCCTGGTGAAATGGATGGCGTTGTCGTCGGAACTGGCCGAGGGGCTTTGGAGCTGATCGAGGTGCAAGCCGCCGGGAAACCAAGGCGCCGTGCCAGCGATTGGGCAAACGGGGCCCGCCTCGCGAGTCAAGATCGTCTTGGCGGCGAGCGATCGTGAGTAACGGTGGCGGCAGCGCTGGTGGGTCTGCCGGTGCGGAGGCTCGACGGGTCGCCATCGAGGCCGTGCGTCGGATCGACGAGGAGGAGGCGTTCGCGAACCTGCTGCTGCCCTCACTCCTGGGAGCGTCCGACCTCGATCGCCGGGACAGGAATCTCGTTACTGAGATGGTTTATGGGTCGACCCGAATGCGGAGGGCTGTGGACTGGCTTGTCGACCGTTACCTCGAGTCTCCGCCACCGCCGGCGCTCCGCGCTTCGCTGAGGGTTGGCGCGTACCAGTTGGCATTCATGCGCGTGCCGGCGCACGCGGCCGTCGACGCGACCGTTTCGGCCAGCGCCAAGCGGAACCGCGGTGCTGTGAATGCCATCTTGCGGCGCGTGTCAAAAAGCCTTCCGGTCGAGACATGGCCAACCGAGGCCATCCGGCTCAGCGTGCCCGACTGGTTGTTGCATCGCCTGACGGTGGATCTCGGGGCTGAGGCTGCGACCGCCGCGTTGACCGCGATGAACGAGGCACCCGGCGTCACCGAACGGCCTGACGGCTATGTGCAGGACCGCGCGTCCCAAGCGGTCGTCGAGCTTGTCGGCGCCGGCGGTGGAGACACGGTTCTGGAC
>JBPCTU010000356.1:0-22292 GCA_051011515.1 Acidimicrobiales bacterium | reverse complement strand
GCATGGCAATGATCCTCATCACCCACGATCTCGGCGTGGCCCGCGGGCGCGCCGACGACATCATGGTGATGTACGGCGGCAAGGTCATGGAACACGCGCCCACTGAAGTCCTGTTCGGCGAAACCCGGCACCCCTACACCGAAGCGCTCCTCGATTCGATCCCACGCCTCGACGGCGCGAAACACACCCGCCTCGCTCCCATTCCCGGGGCGCCACCGGACATCGTCGACGTCCCAGGCGGGTGCCGCTTCGCCGCACGATGCAAATACGCGCAGGACCAGTGCACCAACGAGACCCCGATCCTGAGTCACGGTGGGGGCCACGCGTACGCGTGCCACTTCCCGGTGGGCACCGACAGCGGCTACCGCTCCCTCGCCGCGAATGAGGCCCGTGGCCACACCGCGACCGGCCTCACCATCAGGTCGAGAGACGTGGTCTAGTGGCGGGCTCAGGTAACTCGCACTTGCGAGATGGTGACACGGTTCTTCGTATCGAACACCTCGTAGTGGAATTCGACGCACCCAAGGGCAAGAAGGTGCATGCGGTATCCGACATCAGCTTCGACGTCGTCGAAGGTGAGACATTGGGCCTCGTCGGCGAATCCGGCTGCGGGAAGTCGACCACCGCAAAGGCGATCCTCCAGCTGCCTCCGCCAACGTCGGGTTCGGTGCTCTACCGAGACATGGACCTCACTGAACTCACCGGCGAGGCGTTACGAAGACTGCGACCAGAGATCCAAATGATCTTCCAAGATCCAATCGCCTCGCTCAATCCCCGGCGTCGAGTCTTCGACATCGTCTCTGAGGGTTTGTCCGTCTGGGGCGGGGCCAAAGAAGGCGGATTCGCCGAGGACCGTGTCGCCGCAATAATCGAAGACGTCGGCCTCGATGCGGAGGCCGCTCGTTCAAGGCGGCCCCACGAGTACTCCGGTGGGCAGTGCCAGCGGATCTCCGTTGCTCGTGCCTTGGTGCTGGATCCAAGGATACTGATCTGCGACGAACCGGTTTCGGCCCTCGACGTCTCGGTTCAGGCGCAGATCATCAACATGCTCCAGGAGATGAAGGAGCGATATTCACTGACCATCGTGTTCATCTCCCACGACCTCTCAGTCGTGAAGAACGTCTCGGACCGGGTCGCAGTGATGTACCTCGGGAAGCTCTGCGAGGTCGGTGATGGTGACCTCGTATTCGCCAGACCGGCCCACCCGTACACGAGGCTGTTGATGGCAGCGGTCCCCGACCCGAACAACCCACACTCGGGAACTCACGAAACACTCGAAGGCGAGCTGCCTTCGCCCATCGATCCGCCAAGCGGCTGCCGCTTTCGCACGCGCTGCCCACGCGCCCAGGACATCTGTGCCTCCGAAGAGCCCCAGATATCCCAGGCTCACCCAGGGTCAGACCACTGGGTTGCCTGCCACTTCCCGTTGGACTGATCCCTCTACAGGAGGGCGCTCAGCTCCGAGACGGTTCGTCGGCGGTCGTCGGACGGGCCGAAAACACTGGCCACAACCGTCGTTGCACCGGCGTCCACGTACCTTTCGAGACCCTCTGCAACCTGATCAAATGAGCCGACCAACGCCAACCCTGAAGCCTTGTCGAGCCCTTCTCGCTCCAACATCGCTCGATACGACGGCAAGGAGGCATAGAAGCCGAAGTCGGTTTCGGCCTGATCGGTCACGGCATCGACGTCATCGGTTATGCACGTGGGCACAGCTGTTACAACGCGGGGCTCAGGCCTGTCACCGGCCGCCGCTCCCGCGTTGATCGTCGGCCTGGTGTGTTCGGCGATCGTGGTCGGCCCCGTCATCCAGGTGATCGTGCCGTCAGCGAGCTCGCCTGTCAGCTCGAGCATCTTCGGGCCCAGCGCGGCGACCAGGACCGGCGGATGTTCGGCTGAAATGGTGATCGCCCCCCGACTCGTCACGCTCTCACCGGCGTGGCTGATCTCACCCTCGCTCAGTAGCGCTTGCAGGATCGTCAAGTAGTCGCGCATGTGAGCCAAGGGCCGATCGAACGAGTAACCCCACATGGCTTCGACCACGGGCTGATGAGACAGACCTATCCCGAGCTCTATGCGGCCCCCAGTAGCTTGATTGGCCGTTAACGCCTGCTGGGCCAGCATCATCGGGTGGCGGGGGTAAGTGGGTATCACCGCCGTCGCTAGCCTGATGTCGGGCACCGAAGCCGCGACGACCGCGAACGCAGTCAGCGCGTCCAGGCCGAAGACCTGCGGCGTCCAATAGGACTCGAACCCGGCCTCGTGAGCCCGCGCCACGTCCTCGCGCAGACCGTCAATCGTGTTCGCTGATCCGAATATTCCTACGTCCATCTGTCTGGGCCCCCTACGGCCATCGCCTACGACGCGTCTCTGATGTCGAGTGAGTCGCGGAGCTGATTCTTGACGAACTTCCCGGTCGCATTCCTCGGGAGCTGGTTTTCGACCACCCATAAATACCGAGGAATCTTGTGTTTGGCCAGCCTGCTCGCCATGAAGTCGCGCAACTCCTGCGGACTGACGGGCGTTAGCGGGTGGACGGCGGCCCCGACCTCCTCACCGAGCCTCTCGTCGGCGACCCCGAAGACTGCACACTCGGCAACGGCCTGATGTTCGAACAACACCGCTTCGACTTCGGCGCAATAGACGTTTTCGCCCCCGCGAAGCACCATGTCCTTCTTGCGGTCGACGATGTAAACGAACCCGTCGTCATCCATGCGGGCGATGTCGCCAGTGTGGAGCCAGCCATCGGTGATCGCCTCGGCTGTGGCCTCCGGTTGATTCACGTAACCCTTGACAACCTGCGCGCCTTTGACCCAGAGCTCACCGATCTCTCCGGCAGCCACCTCTTGACCGGCGTCGTCGAAACAGGCCGCCTCGAAACATGGCATGACGGGACCGGCGCTGTCGGGCTTGTCCACGAAGAAATCCGCGGCGATGGCAGTGATGATCCCGCTCGTCTCGGTCATCCCATACCCCGTCGTCGGCCTAGCTGTCCCGACCTCCCTGTCGATTCGGTGCACCAGGTCCGGCTGCAACTGGGCACCGCCACCACCCATGGTCAGAAGACTCGATGTGTCGCGCTTCGAGAAGTCGGGGTGAGCCAATAACTCGCGGGACATCGTCGGGACTCCTGTCATCGAGGTGATTCGCTCGGCCTCGATCAACCTGAGCACCTCGCCGGGATCCCACTTGTACGTGTGCACGAGTTTCCCACCGAGGAATGTCATGGGGTGGGCGACACAGTTGTTCGCGGTGACGTGAAAGAGCGGCGTGATCACCAGGGCGGCCGGACTTACCGGCGGAGCGTGGGCTGATTCGTCCTCGCCCCGCGCGGCGCTCGCCGCTTTTGTCTGGACCGTGTTGGCAAACGCCAGGCTCATGAGGTTGGTCAAGCAGCTGCGATGGGTCAGCTGCGCACCCTTCGGACGGCCAGTCGTCCCAGAGGTATAGAGGATGCATGCATCGTCGTCAGGATGGACGTCGGCATCCGGCAGCGTGTCGGCCAGTTCGGTGGATGTGAGGTCGGTCCAAGGAACCACCCAGTCGTCCTCAGAACAACGCACCCCGACGAAGACCCGCTCACCCAGCTGACCACGAACGGCGTCCAAACGCTCCAGACGCTCCTGATCTGCGATCACGACCGCTGGATCCGCGTCTTGGATCGCATACGCGATCTCAGGGCCCACCCACCAAGCGTTCATGCCGACCACCGCGACCCCACTGCTGACGCAGGCCCAGTACGCCAGGAGCCACTCGGGGTAGTTGCGCATCGCGACGGCTACACGGTCTCCGGGAACAACACCGATGGCCTTCAACCAGTTCGCTATACGGGCTACTTGTTGGTGAGCTTCGGCGTACGAGATGCGCTCGTCGCCGTAGACCAGGTAGTCCTTGTCGCCATGGACCGCGCTTGACACCCAGAGCTCGCGCAACGAAGCCGGCTGCTTTCGATACGTGCGTGCTTGTTGACCCCGAACTTCGACTTCGACGACCTCGAACGGGCCACCGGTCGATGTCAGCTCGTCCCAGACAACACGGAGCTCTGCGTACAAAAAAGCGCTCTCCTATTCGACGGACGCCTTCGCGCAAGGACCAATTCAGGTGGGCGAGGGCGACCGCACAGTATCCAAGCGCAAGGGTTGACGACCACCCACCAGACCCCGTCCCGCATGGATGCCAGAGGCGGAATGCTCGGCGCTTCTAACCTCTGTTCGTGACCAACATTTCTGCTCCAGAAATCGAACGGGCCGCCCCGCGGCAGGCCTCTTCGCGCCAGACCGACCGCGAGCGGGCGATCGAGCTCCGACGTATGAAGATGCGAGCCACTGGCCTGCTCGTGTTCGCGACGGCGGTGTACATCGTCGTCCGCGCGACCACTGATGGACTCGGCTGGGCCGGCTACGTCGAGGCCGCGGCAGAAGCCGCCATGGTCGGAGGCGTCGCAGACTGGTTCGCGGTGACTGCGTTGTTCCGCCACCCGCTCGGAATCCCGATCCCACACACCGCGATAATTCCCAACCGCAAGGATCAGATCGGCGCGAGCCTCGGGGTCTTCGTCCAGGACAATTTCCTCAACGACGAACTCGTAACCGAGCGGATACGCGAGTTCGAGCCGGCCGCGCGGCTCGGCGCATGGATGGCGATCCCGGAGAACGCGGCCCGGGTCGGGCAACAGGCGTCAGGCGTCTTCGCTGGGATAACCGGGGTACTCAACGACGACGACGTCTCGGCGGGGCTCGGGCAAGTGCTCTCGAGGCGCCTCGAAGCAGTCGAACTCTCGCCTTTGGCGGGCCGAGGCCTCGAGGTCGCGGTGGCAGGAAACCACCACCAAGCAGCGTTCGACTCGACACTGAGAGGCCTCGACCGCCTGGTGACCGACCACCAGCACGTTCTTCGTCGACGCCTGTACGAGGAATCGCCGTGGTGGGTGCCCGAAACAATCGATGACCGTGTTTTCGACAAGATCGCTGCGGGCATCACCCGACTCGTTGCCGACGTGCTGGCCGATCCCGATCATGAGTTCCGGGCACTGGTCGATGATCGCACCCTCAACCTCGCAACACAGCTCCGCGAGGACCCCGAGTTCCAAGACCGAGGTGAACAACTAAAACGTGAGCTGCTCGCCCACCCCGAGGTTCGTCGTTGGCTCAACTCGATCTGGGAACAGGTGAAATCGGGCCTGCTCGAAGCAGGGAACGACCCGGACTCCGAGCTCCGGCGCCGTCTGGAGGCAGCGATCGTCGAAGCCGGCCAAAGGCTCGTTGCCGACCCGGAGTTGCGCGAGAAGGTGGACGGCTGGATCGAAAACGTTGCCCGGTACTTGATCAGTCAGTCACAGGGCGAGGTGGCTGATCTCATCTCGACGACGGTTGAACGCTGGGACGCCACCCAGACCGGGGAGCGGATAGAGCTACAGGTCGGTCGCGACCTCCAGTTCATCCGAATCAACGGCACCGTGGTCGGAGGCCTGGTGGGCGTGATCATTCACGCGTTCGGAACCCTCATTTGACCCGGCGGGGTCAGGCCCTTTCGGGTCGCCTACTCGCCTCTGAGGACGACCGGCACTCCCCCATTATTCGTCGATCTGGATGCTCAGAGGGGCAGTGGCGCACCGCTCCTCCGAGTCGCAGATCTCATACAGGACCACGTCGCTGCCAATGACATTCGCGAAAGGCACATATGTGATGGTGCCCGTCGAGTTGCTGGTCAGCTCGGCAGCAAGGAAGCCCCCGGCGATGACCCGAAGAGACTGCAGGTCGAGGTCACCATCTGCGTCGGAATCGTCGCGGACCACATATGAGATGATGCGTTCGTTGGTGGTAGTAGTGCCGGCGTCGGGGCCGGCAACCGGACGGTCGCCCTCGGCCTCGACGACCAACAACTTGACCGTCGAGGATCCGCGTTCGTTGATGTCGTCGACGTTGACCACTATGACCTCGTATTCGAGAACATCGCCGACATCCGCCTTGGCCGGGACGTCCACCGAGCTCTCGAACGTGAGCACTTCCCCGGACCCAACCCGCACCGACCGCACGCTCAACTCGATCTCAGGATCGTCCAGCTCGGTTTCGACTCTGAAACCCAGCGACCTGGCTGTAGGCGCATCGTTGTACACGAGGTGCAGCATCGACACCGTTTCCCCTGCTCGGACGAGCGCACCTTCATCGCCGGCCACCTCGAGCTCAGCGCCGGACAAGGCCAGCTCGTCAGGGGCAACCGGCGTGGCGACCTGTTCTGCGGGCGCGTCTTCTGCCTCGTCGACCCCCGGGTCGCCGCCGCAGGATGCAACGGCCACTATTGCCAGACCAGCCAGCGCGGCCTTGACGGTGCTCATGCTCCACAATCGGCGGAGCGCCACTGACTTTGAGGATCCCGCCTCAACGCTCGCGGCAGCGGTGGAGCCAGGGCTACCGTAACAATCGGCGTCAGTACCCGACGTGTGAACCGACCGGAGGTTTGGATGGTTGTCGACCCGAGTCAGATGGATCTCAGCGCCGAAGAAGTGCGTTGGGACCTCGAACCGTTGCTCTTGGGCCGGAGCATCGAGGAGCTTCTCGAGGAAGCCGACAACCTCGCGGCCGAGCTTGGGTCCCACCGGGGTCGCGTAGCCGAGTTCGACTCGGCGGAGCTGACCGCGTACATGAACACGTCTGCAGGGCTCCAATCCTTGCTGGGTCGAGCGGGGAACTACGCGTCGTTGCGTTTCGCTGTCGACACGACTGACCCCGAAAACGGCGCCCGCATGCAAATGGTCCAGGAACGGAGCACGGCCATCGCCACCCAGCTCCTCTTCTTCGAACTCGAATGGCTGGCCATCGGCGATGACGCCGCTGAGGGGCTACTGGCCGATCCAGCGCTGGACTTCTGCCGACACCACCTGCGCAACCTTCGCCGCTACCAGGCACATGTGTTGAGCGAACCAGAGGAGAAGATTCTCACCGAGAAAGAGATCACTGGCGCCAGCGCGTGGGTGCGGCTGTTCGAGGAGCTCAGTTCAGAGATCTCGGTGGAGCTGCCGTCCGAGGCCGGTCAGGTGACGACAACCACCCTTGCTGATGCCTTGAGCAGGCTGACCGACCCCGACCGGAACACCCGACGCTCGACCGCAGAGGCGATCACTGCGGGTTTGGAGCCGGGTCTGCGCACCCGGGCGTACGTATTCAACACAATCGCCGCCGACAAGGCCACCGACGACCGGCTGCGTGCGTACCCCAGTTGGATATCGGCGCGAAACCTTTCCAACGAGGCGACGGACGAATCAGTACAGGCGCTGGTTGACGCGGTCGTGGGACTCTACGACATCGCGCGTCGTTGGTATCGCCTGAAGGCTCGAATCCTGGGTCTCGAGAGGCTCACCGACTACGACCGCATGGCGACCCTCGCATCAAGCGAGGTAACTGTCGGATGGCGAGAAGCGACCGACGTCGTTGTCGATTCGTACAACTCCTTCTCACCTGAACTGGCAGCGGGGGCCCGCCAGTTCATCGACGACGGCTGGATCGATGCGCCGGCCGTGAACGGAAAACGGCCAGGTGCATTCTGCGCCTACACGGTGCCCGACCACCACCCGTACGTTCTTCTCAACTGGACCGCCCAGCGGCGCGACATCTTGGTTCTGGCTCATGAACTAGGACATGGGCTGCACGCGATGTTGGCCCGACCCCAGGGCATCTACCACCAGTTCACGCCACTGACACTGGCAGAGACGGCTTCGGTCTTCGGCGAGACAGTTACCTTCGAGCGGCTGCTCGAGACGACCAGCGATCCCAGCGAACGGCTGGCTCTCCTGGCGGAATCGATCGAGGGTTCCATTGCGACGGTCTTTCGACAGGTCGCCATGAACCGCTTCGAACACGCGGTCCACACCACCCGCCGAGATGAAGGCGAGCTATCGGTTGAGACCTTCGGCGACCTCTGGGTCCAATCCCAGGTCGACCTCATGGGGGACGCCGTTGAGATCACCGACAACTACCGCAGCTGGTGGAGTTACGTGCCACATTTCATAGGTACACCCGGTTATGTGTATGCCTACGCGTACGGTCAGCTCCTGGCTCTGTCCGTATATCGGCGATACCAGGATCAAGGCGAGAGTTTCATTCCCCAGTACCTCGAGCTCCTGTCAGCTGGCGGATCAATGGACCCGAACGAACTGGGACGCATCGTCGACTGCAACCTGGAAGACCCGAGCTTCTGGGATGCGGGCCTGGACCTCGTAGAGGGCCAGCTCGTCGCTGCCGAGGAAGCCGCTCATCAGGCGGGCCGTCTCTGACATCGACAACACGTGGTGGGCCGCCGACCTTCGCCCAGATCGTTCGCGGCGCCGCTACGCGGAAACGAATATGGCCCCGTAGCCGTGAGCGATCACGCTGACCATTGCCAAGGCCGCGAACACCCACACCCACCGTGGGCGCTGCCGCAGGAAGTTGTGTGTCGCCAGAGCCAACAGCGGAGCCGCGGCCATCAAGGCTTCCAACGGGTAGCGATAGCCGAAAATCTGGTTCCCACCCGAGACGCGGTTCGCTTGTAGCTGAACGACCAGGTAAACGACCGCGCCCACCGCCGCACCAATGGCCCAATCCGGAGCGCCGCGCCAACCACCGGTGACGACCGCTATGAGGGCGACAACGATGAACGAGGACGAAACGAGAAGCCCATGATCCAGATCGAAGAGCATTTCGACGAATCGAGAGAGGAGCGTCAACGGCGATGTACCTCGCGCCCGTTCAGCGAAGACGTCCCCATAACCCCCCGACACCGACCAGGAGTCCCAGACCCAGCGGTTGTAGAGAACTACCGCGACCAGGCCGATGGCCGAAGCTGAACCAAGCCGAAGCGCGGGACGCAGGTCGCGGCGACGAATGGCTACGAAGAGCCCTACAGCAGCAGCGATCAGAAGCGTGTGGGGGCGAACCAGCGCGGCCCCGGCGAACGCCAGACCCGATAACGCGAATCGGTCCCTCGAGGCCGCGTACACACCCATGGAAATGAACATCATCCCGGGACTGTGTTGCCACAACTGATCCGCAGCCACGGACCACGCGCCGGTGCCGAGCGCCAACAGTGCTACGGCCATCATCACAACTTCGTCGGGGAGCATGGGACGGAGCGTCCGCGCAAAGAAGACCATCGCGAGGAGGGTGGCGGTAACTGCCGCCAACGCTGCCGGCGCCAGAGACGGCACGTCTAGGACGACCACCTCGGGCACACCATCGTTTGTCCACAGTGCGTTCACCTCTTGTGTCGAAGTGTCCAGTAGGTAGAAGCCGGCGCCCCACAACGCGACGCCCGGGGGGTATTGGGAGGTTGGCCCATCTTGAGCCTCGACGATCCAGACCACCTGCCCGGTGTACTTGGCATCGAGCAGGTGTGAATACTCCTCGATGATCGGCGAGCCGTCGTCGGCTATCGCGCGCGCCTGAACCGCATTCGTGTAGCTGTCGACGTTGTACGGCGTCGTCCATGTGGCCGAGACGAGGTAGAGGACCGCAAGGACGGCGAAGCCGATCAACGCCCGCCGGCCCACAGGTCGCTCGGGAGGCGACGTCCTGCTTATGCCCTTTCCGGTAACGAGCGCGTCGCCTCGAGTCATCCTGGTTCCATCGGCATGGCCGCCATTGCTCTTGAGGCGACTGGGCCGGTCCAGCGATGTCTGGAGTTTTGGGCGAAGTGGCCGATACTTCCAGGTGATGGGCAGAATCGACGCGCAAGATGCGCTAGTCCGCAGGCCGGGACGTGGTTCGGTCATCTCGACCGACGACACGACCACGTTCCGAGCCTCCAACGTGGACACCATCGCCAATTCGGCGTGGTGGAAGGGTCGGGTACTGCGCAGCATTCTGCTGCTCGGCATGCTCGCTGTGGGCGCCACCGTGTTAGCAGTGGGTTGGGACACCTACAGCGAGATCCTGTCCGAGGCGAACCCCGCCTGGCTGATTCTGGCGGTCGCATTCCTGATGCTGGGCAACCTGACCTCGGCTTTGTTGGCCACCGAACTGCTGCGGAGCCGCGGCAACAACGCGCCCGCCTCCGGCGTCGCTCGCGTCGTACTGGTGTCCAACATGGCGAAGTACGTACCCGGATTCGTGTTGCAGATGGCGACGTTCTACAAGTTGTCCCTCGGTATCGGGCTGGTGGGGCGCCAAGCGTGGCTGCTACTACTCGAGACGACCTGGCTGATCTTGCTCGCAGCCGCAGCGGTGGGGTCGCTCTCGCTGCTGCTCGTGGACTCGACTGTCCCGGTGGCGGTCTCGGCGCTCGTTCTAGGCTCAGCCTTGGTCCTGGCTGCACCAAGAGTCCGGGATCTCCTCCTGAGGGCAGTGCGGCTCGTACCGCGTAGTGAAGCTGCCTTGGGGAACCTTCAACCGAAAGCTGCTTCTCTCGCCATACTCGGGGTAGTTGCATTGGGGTTTCACGGCGTTGCACTAGCGAGGGGTGTAGGCGCCGACGATCTCAGCTGGCTCGAGGCGACGGCCGCTCTTGCCGGTGGCTGGATCGTCGGCCTGCTGTTCGTTGTTTTCCCTGGCGGGTTGGGGCCACGCGAAGTCGCCGCCACCGCCCTCCTTGCTCAGTTCACCGACCCGGAGGTGGCCGTGCTTATCGTCGTGTTGTCCAGACTGGCCAGCGTCGTAGCCGACCTGTTGATGGGTGCGGCAGCCCTCATTCCCGCCGTGGACGCGGCCCCTGCTCAATCACAGCGGCAACCTCATTCGAGCTTGCCAACACCCGATTGATACAACATGCAAAACGAAGACATCGCCGATATTCCAGCGGTGATACTCGCAGGGGGACTGGGCTCACGGCTCCAGGAGGAGACCGTTAGCCGCCCGAAGCCGATGGTCGAGATCGGGCAACGGCCAATCCTGTGGCACATCATGAAGTCGTTCTCCCACTACGGAGTTCGTCGGTTCATCATCTGCCTGGGATACCGCGGGTACGTGATCAAGGAATATTTCGCCAACTATTTCTTGCACAACACCGACGTGACGTTCGGGTTCGACGACAACACCGTCGACTACCACGGCGCAAACGTCGAGCCCTGGAAGGTGAGCCTGATCGACACCGGCGAGATGTCGATGACCGGTGGCCGCTTGGGCAGAGTCCGCGAACATCTCGACCCGGCAAAACCCTTCTTCATGACCTACGGGGATGGGGTTGCCGACGTCGACATCGAAGCGTTATTCAAGTTTCACAACGATCATGGACGATCAGCCACGATGACCGTGGTCCGACCACCAGGTCGTTTCGGCGCAGTCGCTCTGGACGGCGAGTGCGTGGAGTCGTTCGTCGAAAAGCCAACGAGCGCAGGCGGATACATCAACGGCGGTTTCTTCGTTCTCGAACCTCGAGTCCTCGACCTGATCTCCGGCGATGCAACGGTCTGGGAACACGAACCGCTCAACACTTTGTCCGACTCCGGGGACCTGGTCGCGTATCGCCATGACGCCTTCTGGAAGCCCATGGACACGCTGCGGGAACGCAACGAGCTCGAGGCCCTCTGGGCTAGCGGCGACGCTCCGTGGAAGGTCTGGTAATGGCTGGGTCGACATGGGCCGGCCGACGGGTGCTGGTGACTGGGCACACTGGGTTCAAGGGTTCCTGGCTAACGGCCTGGCTCGAGCTCCTGGGCGCCCATGTAACCGGACTGTCGCTACCGGCGACACCGGACGGCATGTACAAGACGAGTTCGCCGTGGCGCCACCACAATGTGGAGGCCGACCTCGTCGAGGCCGAGCTCGAACCCATCGTTGCTCGAGCCGAACCGGAGGTGGTGTTCCACCTGGCGGCGCAGTCGACCGTCCGTGCCGGATACTCCGCTCCTGAGCTGACATGGGCGACAAACGTCATGGGGACCGTCCGACTGCTCGACGCCCTTCGCCATCAAGACACGGCAAGGGTCATCCTGGTCACCACAACCGACAAGGTCTACGGCTCGGCGCCACAGACGTTCTCTGAGACCGACCGGCTGATCGCATCAGACCCGTATGCCGGCTCGAAGGTCGGTCAGGAGATGGTGGTCGAGTCATTCCGAGACGCGTACTTCGACAACGGAGTTCACCTGGTCACTGCCCGTGCCGGGAACGTGATCGGCGGCGGTGACGCGGGCCCGGACAGGCTGGTTCCCGACGCTGTGCGCGCCACCCGTGCCGGTGAGACACTCGAGCTCCGTTGCCCAGACGCCGTCCGTCCCTGGCAGCACGTCCTCGATCCAATCTGGGGCTACCTGCGATTTGCAGAACACGGGCTCTCCAACACCGACACGCTACCGGCGCTGAACTTCGGGCCGGATCCGGCGAATACAACCACGGTCTCAGAACTGGTCGCCGCTTTCCTGCACCAGCTCGGTGGGGCCCCGAACGTTCTCTCGATCAACCGTGGGCCACACATGAGCGAGAATCAACACCTCACGATCGATTCGACGGCCGCAACGGAACTGCTCGGATGGACCCCACGACTCAGTACTCACGAAGCGGTCGCCTGGGCGGCACAGTGGTACTCCACCGTCGAAGCCGGCCGCGACCCCCTCGAGGCCACAAATTCCCAGATTCTGCGCTACCAAGGACTGGCCGGGTGAACTCGCGCAGCTGCCGTCATTGCGGCTCCACACTCGAGGTCACAGTCATCGACCTCGGATCAACCCCGCTGGCCAACGACTACGTCGACCCAGCGTCGGAGCTCGAACAAGACTCCTACGAGCTACACGCGCGCCTGTGCACTACCTGCAATCTGGTTCAGGTCTGCGACGCTGTCACTCCCGAGCGCTTGTTCTCCGACTACGCCTACTTCTCCAGCTACAGCCAAACCTGGCTCGAGCATGCCCGTCGTTTCTCCGACGAGATGATCTCCCGACTCGGTCTCGGCGAGGGGGACCTGGTCGCCGAAGTCGCCAGCAACGATGGGTACCTCCTGCGCAATTTCGCGGAGTCGGGCCTCGACGTGCTCGGTATCGAACCGGCCGCCAACGTCGCGCAGGTAGCAATCGACCTGGGGATAGACACGCGGGTGGAATTCTTCGGAGAAAAGGTTGCGCTGGCGCTCCGCGAAGAGGGGGTCTCGCCAAGGCTTGTCGTCGCGAACAATGTCTTCGCCCACGTTCCCGACATCAACGATTTCGCCGCGGGACTCGCAACACTGGCCGGCGAGGACGGGGTTGTCTCGCTCGAGTTCCCGCACCTGGCCGAGATGGTCTCGAGGACTGAATTCGACACGATCTACCACGAACACTTCAGCTATCTGTCCCTCGCCGCAACCGAGAACGTTCTCGGGGCAGCTGACCTGGCAGTGTTCGACGTTCACAGACTCCCCACCCATGGCGGCTCGCTCAGGGTGCTGGCTGGTCCCGAAGGCAGGCATCATGTCACCGAGGCCGTGGAACGAACGCGCCGGTACGAAGACCGCTGCGGCCTGACACAAGCCGCCACCTACGCGGGCTTCCAGTCCAGAGCAGAACGGGTCCGCAAGGATCTTCTCGAGTTCCTGGGCCGCGCCATCGACGAGGGCGCAACAGTGGCCGGATACGGCGCCGCAGCGAAGGGCAACACCCTGCTCAATTTCTGTGGTGTCACCAGCGATCAGATCCCCATGGTTGCCGATGCAAACCCTCACAAGCAGGGACTGCTCCTTCCGGGGTCACGAATACCGATCACGAGCCCCGACGAGCTGCTCGCGCTCCGCCCCGACTATGTCCTCATCCTGCCCTGGAACCTGTGCGACGAGATCCAGACACAGCTGGCTGCCGTACGTTCGTGGGGTGGCCGGTTCGTAACCGCTGTGCCAAACCTGACGATCGGGCAATGAGATTCATCGAGACGCCGGTCGCCGGCGTTTGCATCGTCGAACTCGACCCGATCGAAGACGCCCGAGGTTCCTTTGCCCGAGCGTTCGCAACGGACCAGATGAGGGAGGCGGGGCTGTTCGACACTGTCGTCCACGTGAATATCTCCACGAACGAAACTCCAGGCACACTCCGGGGCATGCACTGGCAGGACGAGCCGTGCCCCGATCCCAAGATCGTCCGCTGCACTCGTGGCGCAATCTTCGATGTCGCCGTTGACCTCCGGCCAGACTCACCCACGTATCTGTCTTGGACCGGACAGCGGCTGGACGCAGAAACCAGGAAGTCCCTGCACGTTCCGGCAGGTTGTGCACACGGCTTCATCACCCTCGAACCTGGGTCCGATGTCTTGTATCTCATGGGTGCACCGTTCGAACCCGACCTCGCCCGAGGCATTCGGTGGGACGATCCAGCAGTGGGCGTCGACTGGCCCCTGCCCCCGGCGGTCATCTCGCAACGAGATGCCAGCTACCCCGACCTTCCCGTCCTTCCCGACCTTCCCCACCCGTCCCCATGACCGACCGCCTTCTCATCACCGGCGCCTCTGGCTTCATCGGCAACGCCGTGGTGAACGCTCTTCCCGAAGGAGCCGCCGAGATCCACTTGGTCGGTCGGACCGAATCGCGCAGCGAGCGCCCACACACGCACACCCACGTTTGTGACCTGCTCGAACCCGAACAACGCCGCCAACTGATCGCCGATCTGCGGCCCACGCAAATGCTGCACCTGGCTTGGTGTACCGGGCACGGCCGGTTCTGGACCGATCCCGACAACCTCGAGTGGCAGCATGCGACCCACGACCTGGTCCGATTGTTCGGCGACGCTGGTGGCGGGAGAGCTGTTCTGATCGGATCGTGCGCGGAGTACGACTGGACCCGACCTGGCCCCTACTCAGAGGACGACTCGAAGCTGCCCTCGACCCTCTATGGGCGTGCCAAGAACGCCACCGCAGAGGCCAGCATGACCGTTGCTGAAGAACTGGGCTTCTCGCTCTGCTGGGCCCACATCTTCAACGTGTTCGGACCGGGAGAGCACCGGGACCGCCTCGTACCCTCGCTCTGCCGCGCCGCAAATCGCCGCACCATCGGCGAGTTACGACACCCTCGCAATGTCGTCGACCTGATACACGTCGACGACCTCGCCAGGGCGCTCGTCATGTTGGTCCAATCGGACCTGCAAGGACGCATCAACGTGGCCTCGGGTCTCCCGACTTCGTTGTGGCAAGTGCGCGACGTGTTGTCAGATCTGGCAGACATCCCCGGGGAGCGCGGCTCGCTGAGCCACGATGTCGGAGACGTTGTAACCGCCGACATCAGCCGACTTCGCAGCGAGCTCGCCTTCACACCCGAACTCGATCTCCGGACCGGTCTGGAGTCCGCCTTGTCATGGTGGCGTGCCCAAACGCCAACAGAGGAGCCAGCACTGTGAGAGACGCCGACTTCGACGCACGGAACCAAACGATGATCGAGGCGATGCGTTCCGATGGAAACATCCTCGGTGCGTCACAAGACTGGATCCGCGCCACCTACGACCACGAGTACAGCTACCACTTCGAGTGGATGGGAATGCCGATCATCCAGTATCCCCAGGACATCGTTGCAGCCCAGGAGTTGATCTGGACAACCCAGCCCACCGTCATAATCGAGACCGGCATCGCCCGTGGTGGCTCACTGGTGTTCTATGCATCGATGCTCCAGATGACCGGCGGTGGCCGGGTAGTCGGCATCGACATCGACATCAGGGCGCACAACCGCGCCGCCATCGAAGCCCATCCAATGTTCGAGCACATCGAGCTCATCGAAGGATCGTCGGTTGACCCAGCCATTGTGCGTCGAGTCGAAGCCGCCGTAGGAGATGACGGGCCCGTGATGGTGGTTTTGGATTCGAATCACACCCACGACCACGTCTTGGACGAGCTACGGCTCTACGCTCCCCTGGTCTCGAAGGGATGTTTCCTCGTCGTCTTCGACACGATCGTCGAAGAACTTCCCCAATCGGCCTTCAGCAATCGGCCATGGGGGCATGGCAACAGCCCTCTATCGGCAGTCGAGGCCTACCTCGCCGAGACCGATGAATTCGCAGTCGACGAATCGATCTGTGCCAAGTTGGGGATCACCGCTGCGCGACAGGGCTACCTGCGTCGAGTGGCCGGCTGACAACTTTCTCCCGCATCCGCTCCACCAGTGGCAGCACGCGCCTCAAAGACCGTCCGTAGCGATTCTCTACGTGACCCCAGTAGCGCACGTGTTCGTAGCCATTGCGCACGGCCAGCCATTGCCAGGCGGTTGTCGAGAGCGGTGCAGTACCGCACCGCAGGTCGCGCGTCGCTTTGCGAAAGGGCACCAGCCGATCGATGACGCCGCTCGCATCCGCATCGACATAACGCACGTACGAGTCCGGATCAGTCCGTTCTCGCCACATCAATACGTCGTCCACTCGAGCGTGATTTCCCATCGCCAGGGTTCGGGCCACTATGGCCAGATCGAGCCCATAGAAGTTGCTCTCCGGAAAGCAGGACCGCAAGACATCAGTTCGGTACAACCCGTAGAAGCGACTGTTGTCGCGAGCGTGCCTCAGATACGTGGCGACGTTCTCGGACGGTGAACCGCTGAGAGGCATGGTGCCCGGCGCTTCAGCTCCCAAACGGCCTTCGTGGAGCCAGCCCACCCGGGATATCGACGCCACCAAGTCCGGGTCGGAGATCAACTCTTGCAGGTTCATTGTGACGAACGTCGGTGCAACCCGGTCATCGGCGCCGAGCCACATGAAATACTCACCTTCGGCCATCGCCAAGAGCGTGCGGAAATTGGCCTGCCAACCGAGATTCTCTTCGTTCACGTGTAGGCGAAACCTAGGGTCATCGCCCGCAAGCCCCGAACAAGTCTCTGCTGTTCGATCGGTCGATCCGTTGTCGGAGACGACAATCTCGAGTTCGGGATGATCCTGCGCCAAAGCGTCGGCGAGTGTCGCTTCGATCGTGGCAGCAGCATTAAAACACGGAATGCCGATGGTCACGAGCGGAGGCACGGCCTTGACGGGCAGGTCGGCCCTGCTCATGCCGACGCCTCGACCCGGTTGGGGGCGACGAAGACCCGGGCAACATCTGACCAGCTGGGGGAACCCGCCAGAGCGCCCGCAGAGAGCGCGTCGATGTCGGATGCGGCTCGACAGATTGCCTCGGCCAGGGACCCCGCGTCTCCGGCGGTGGCGAGCGCACCGTTGACTCCCTCGTGGACCTGATCGGGAAGACCCCCCACGCGTGAGGCAACCACCGGACGACCCGCCGCCAACGCCTGCGCGACAACCCCTGACTGGGTCGCCGACCTGTATGGCGCCACCAGGAGATGATGGCCGGCCACAAGCTCGCTGACGGCGGCGTTGCTTTGATACTGCAGGCAGAGATTGACGCGATCGCTCAACCCCAGGCGTTCGACCAGCGCATACCAACGTTGTGTATCGCCGTCCCAGACCTCACCGGCCACGGTCAGCTCGAGTTCCTGGCCGGATTCCACCAGCAGCCTCATCGCTTCGAGCGCTACGTCGACGCCCTTGTAATCACGTATGTATCCCAGTACCAGCAGCCTCACCGGGGCGGGCGGGAGCGGCTTTGTTTCAAGCGGGAACGTGGGTGGAGCGGGCACGACCGACACCGGGGTATGCGGCGCCAGGAGTAAGCAGTCCTCTTGTACCGAACGGCTCTGAGTGACGATGCGTTCGGCGCGTCGCATCATTGGAGCAGTGAGTTGCCTTGCACCGACCATCGACTCATGCGGTAGTGCGTTGTGCACCATCAACGTCACGGGAACCCCGGCGGATTTGGCAACGGTGAGGTAGTGGGGTGCATGGAAGGGGACGGTCCATGGAATGATCAGGCGATCGACGTATCGGAGCGACCGCCCGGTAGCGATCCACGATGTCGGGTCCCACCACTTGAGTGTCCATCTGACCGATGGATCCGCCACCGCTCCGGGATCCACCTGACTGCGTTTGTAGAGCGCCGACGGATACTGCGAACACCAGGAGTGCACCTCAACATCGACGCCGACCTCGCGGAGCCCGGCGACGAGCTGGGAGCTGTGATGGGCGATACCGCTGCGGATCGGAGGCATCGGGCCCACGAACCCAAACGTTGTCATGGTGTCTTGGTCGCCTCGACCGCCAAACCAGCGTCGATGGGCGGTAGTGCTTCGGCGAGCGTCTGGGCCGCGGTCCCGCTGCCGTCTGACTCGTTGTCTCCCTGAGCGTCACTCGGTTCGGTCCGACCGGTTTTGTCGATCTCGGCGAGCTCCATCCTCCGGACCCGTTCCAGGATCCGTTGGGACACGACACGCTGGTTTCGCATGAGGTCGGCGAGAATTGCCAACACGAAGACCTGGACTGCCGCAACCGCCAGAATCGATGCGACCATGATCGATTGGAGGTGCCCCGAACGGTCACCGTTCGCGACCCAATCGACGAGGAGCGGCAGGAAACCGACGAACGACCCGACAAGCAGCAGCGCCGAGATGGTGCCGAAGAACTTGATCGGCTCGTATGCCGCGAAAACCCGGGTGATAACTCCAGCGTTGCGACGGATGTAACCCCAGGTCGAGGCGAACAAGCGCGAGTCGCGGGTCTTGGGGTTCGTATCTACCGCGACGTGGGCGATGGCGGTCCGAGTCTTGCCGGCTTGGATGATCGATTCGATGGTGTACGTATATGGACTCACGACGGTGAGTTGAAGAGCAGCCTCTCTCGAGTACGAGCGGAATCCTGAGGTCGTGTCAGGCACATCGGTGCCCGAAGCCTTCTGTACAACCCAGCTGCCCGCGACCTGTAGCCGCTTCTTGACGAACGAGAACTCCTCTACGGAGCGGACGTCTCTGTCCCCGATGACGATGTCGGCGTTCTTGGCGACGATGGGCTCGACCAGCCGCGGGATGGCAGCGGCGTCGTACTGGTTGTCGGCATCGGTGTTGACGATCACGTCGGCGCCCAGCTTCAGTGCCGCGTCCAACCCCGCTTGGAATGCGGCGGCGAGCCCGCGGTTCTGCGGGAAACTCACGATGTGATCGACGCCGTTTTGGCGAGCGACCTCGATTGTGGCGTCACTGGACCCGTCGTCGATCACGAGCCACTCGACAACGTCGACTCCGGCCACCTCACGCGGCAGATCGGCCAACGTCGCTGGGAGTTGTTTCTCTTCGTTCAGGCAGGGGATCTGAATGATGAGCTTCTTGGGCCTGGGCTCGTTACTCACACCGAAACAATCGGCAGGATCGCGGCCATTGTGAAGCGGCTAGCTGTCTCGAGGCTCCCAGCCCGGCGGAGCCAGAACGAAGCCGGCGAAATCGAATCCCGGTGCCACAACACAAGAAACCAGAGCCCACTCCCCATTGGGGCGCGCTGACTGCCACGTTCCCGCCGGCACAACGAGTTGAGGGCGTTCACCCTCCTCGAGATCGGGGCCCAACATCTCACGGTGGGTCGTTCCATCGCGCACCATCGACAGCTCTAACGCAGACCCGAGGTGGTGGACCCAAACCTCGTCGGCATCGACTGTGTGCCAGTGCGACGTTTCACCCGCCTTCAACAGGAAGTAGATGGCGGTGCTGGTGGTTCGCTCGTTCTCGACGACAGGCGCGCGCCACGTCTCCGCGTACCACCCGCCTTCCGGGTGCGGCTGCAATCCGAGCAGTTCGATCAGCTGATCCGCGTGCACCTGGCGATGTTAACGAGCCCGGAACTCCGGAGGTCTCCCCGGGCTGTCCCGTGCTGCAAGCAGGTCCAACTTCAGGCAGGAAGCGGTTCGCCGCTCGGCAGCCTTCGGCGCGACGACCAGCCGGCGCGGACACCAACCGGCGACTGGTTCCATCGCTCTCGTCTGGTGAACGCAACATGGACCGCCACCGCACACGCCCAACCGGCGAACACATCGATCACCCAATGCTGGCCACTGATGACAATCGCGAACCCCATGTGGAGGCAATACAGGCTGAGGAGCAACCGTCCAAGGAGACCACGTGACGGACCGAAGAACAGCAACAACAACATCGGATATGCCGCGTGCAGGCTGGGCATAGCGGCGATCGGGTTGACCGAATCTCGTCCGAATTCGAACAGATCGGCCACGAAGTCTGCTTCGACGTAACTCCAGCCACGGGGGTTGCCCTCCCGAACCAGCGCGGTCGTCCCATTCTCCGAGGCCATCCAGGGCGGGACCGTCGGCAACAAAACGTACCCAACAAGCCCAACCGCCGAAAGCGCCACCCATCGAGACATGAAACGTTTCCAGGTAACGCGGTTGTGTACGTACAAGTAGACCATGACACCCAGGGAAGCCAGGAAATGGGTTGCGTAGGTCAGCGGGAATGTCACCTCCCACCACTGTGGTGGCGCGTCCCAGTCGATCCATTCCTGCGAGCGGTGCACCCAGGTCTCCCCGAGCCCCAGGAACCTGTCGATCGCAATGACCGACTCTTCTTGGACCGGCATCCCAAACGTGTCGGCTATGCCTCGGCTCTTTGCGTACAACAACAGGAAGACCAGCAGCCCGACCCAATCCTTGGTTGTTGCCAACGCCCCCTGAAGGCTCCGGTCCTTCCCGAAGATGAGCGCGGTGCACAACCCGACGATGATGATGCTGGTTGCGTCGAAGTCCAAGAACAATGCCAGCGCGAGGAAGGCGGCTACGCCCCAAGCCGCAGGAACCAGGACCGAGTTCCAGCGGGGGGTGGGGAGCTCCTTCCGGCGGGCTTCGCGCATTCAGCACCATCGGCATCGCCGAAATCTCTTTGAGCTGTGCTCGGCGTTCGATCTCCGGCGAGCTCGCGGCAGCACGACATCGCGCCGGCTGCCGCCTGGCATCATCGAACTCACCAGGCGGTGATCAGAAGTCGCCTGCTCCTTGGCGCAGCTTGGCGATACTGACCTCGACCATCCCCAACTCGGCGTCGGCCAGACCGGTCAAACCGAACTCGATCTCCGCTAGTGCTTGCTGGGCAAGGTCGAGTAGCTCCCGGCCTCTCGACGTCAGAGATGCCAATGTTGTGCGCCCATCGGTGGGGTGAGCCACCCGCTCGACCAGCCCATCTCGTTCGAGCCGGTCGATCGTATTGGTGACGCTGGTGGGGTGGACCTGAAGCCGCTCGCCCATCTTGCCGAGGGGCAACGATCCCGAGCGCGAGAAGCTCAGCAACGCCAACGCTTCGAAACGGCTGAAGTTGAGCCCGAACGGTTCCAACGCCTCGTTGATGCGGCCGAGGATGATCTGATGAGCGCGGGTTATGGAGGTTGCCGCCGCCATCGCATCCACTGACTCCCACTCGTTGCGCTCCCAATTGGTCCGAGCTTCGGCGATGGGGTCGAAGTTGAGCGGCACGCGGTGTACGATAGGGAAGAATTACTTGGACGTCCAAGTAATTCTTCTCTCAACAGCCCAGCCAAACCAGGCCTCTCCACCCGTCCGGCCTGATGGTCCGCCCAGCAACTCTGCCGAGTGGTATTCCCTCCGGCACACCCACCGAAACCCAGGAGCCCGTCGTGGCCGAACCAAACACACCTCGCGAATCCGAGCCGAATCAAGCCGACCTCGAACAGGCTTGGCAGGAGACCTACGACTCGACCCCACTGCGCGACGTCCCGTTCGAAACCATGTCAGGGGTACCAGTCGACCCGGTCTACGGAGACGGGCCATACCCGGGCCAGTACCCGTACACCCGCGGCGTCTATCCCACGATGTACCGGTCTCGCTTGTGGACGATGAGAATGTTCGCCGGCTTCGGCACCGCCGAGGACACCAATGCCAGGTTCAAGGAGATCCTGCGCAACGGGGGAACCGGCCTGTCGACCGCTTTCGACATGCCCACGCTGATGGGACGCGATAGCGACAGTCCATGGGCCCTCGGCGAGGTCGGACACTGCGGTGTTGCCGTCGACACGCTCGCTGACATGCGCGATCTGTTCGCCGACATCGACCTCTCGAAGGTCAGCACCTCGATGACGATCAACGGGCCGGCGGCGATCATCCTCGCCATGTACATCGCGGTCGCCGAGAAGAACGGCTGGTCCCCCGATCAGCTCGCCGGCACGATCCAGAACGACATCTTCAAGGAGTACCAGGCGCAGAAGGAGTACATCTATCCGCCGAGGCCGAGCGTGCGCATCGTGACGGACATGATCCGCTACACGGCCGCGCAGATGCCCCGCTTCCATCCCGTCTCGATAAGCGGCTACCACATTCGAGAAGCCGGGAGCACCGCTGCGCAGGAGCTGGCCTTCACACTGGCGAACGGTTTTGCTTATGTCGAAGCGGCGACTGCAGCCGGGGTCGATGTCGACGAGTTCGCCCCACGACTCAGCTTCTTCTTCAACAGTCACAGCGACTTCTTCGAGGAGATCGGTAAGTTCCGAGCCGCTCGCCGCATCTGGGCTCGCTGGATGAAAGAGCGCTACGGCGCCAAGAGCGAGAAGAGCATGATGA
>JBPCTU010000355.1:0-5194 GCA_051011515.1 Acidimicrobiales bacterium | reverse complement strand
CTGGTCGAGCGACCGAGCTCATCTTGTCAGGCCGGATCTTTCCCAGCGAGGAAGCGGCGGACATCGGACTGCTGTACCAGCTCGTCGAGGCCGATCAGGTCCTCCCAACGGCGCAGGCTTACGCGGCTGACCTCGCTCAGAACTGTTCGCCGAGGTCATGGGTCGACATGAAAGCTCAGCTGCGACTCGCGGACTCTCAGACGCTCGGCGAGGCCGTCGAGGAAGGACTGGAGCGTGAGAAGATGGCGTTGTCTTCGGCCGACTTCGCCGAAGGTATTGCCAGCTTCATCGAGCGGCGCCCGCCCGAATTCAGCCCCGCCGACCTCCGCAGGGGTTAGCGTCTCCTCCAGTCGCCCCATCATGTGCCCGGCCCAACAGCTGCGAGATCGGCGAGGGTCAGAGGGCGCGCTTGCTCCTGTCGCGATAGTGAGCGAACACTATTGGCTGGTGCCGGAGGCCGGCTCCGCGTGAGGCTGGCAAGCGTTACTGCTCACCGGAGGCACGCAGTACGCCGGGCTACCGATTGTCATGACGCTGATGTCCCAAATCCGAATGGGTAGCGATCTCGTTGTATTGGGTCCGAGGGATGAGTCCCTATCGCTCGAGTTGCAGCGAATACGGCGTCGGTTGCCGTGAACTGATCGAGGCTGACGATCGCTAGGTGAGTCAATCGTTCGGACTAGATCCAGTCAGCCCGATCATTCCATCGCATGATTGACTGATGGCCCAATGCTACGTCGGGGACGTCGATGAAATCCTCCCCCGGTCGTTGTCAGTTCCAGACCTGATAGCCCGTGTAGCGAGGGAGGGGTTCAGCGGATCGCCGACTGGGCAGGGGACGACCCTGCGGCTACGGGCGTTGGCGATGTGTTGCTATCCGAGACCGACAGCACTCGTCGGTCTGCGTTCCGTCGACCTCCCTCCCCCGGGTCCTGCCATGTGGTGCTGATTCTGGTTGGTGGTTAGCTCGAGCTTGTGCTCGGTCGAGTTGCTGGTCGGAGCTCGTCGGTTGTTGGGATGGACAGCGGTTGTGTTGGTGGGATGGCGGTCTCGGGGTGGGCCAGTCTCGCCTTGTCGGCGAGCAGCCCTGATCATTCGCTGAGGCGATCTGGATAGCACGGATTATCGTTGCGATCAGCTTGGCAGCAGGGGTCATAGCGGCGCTGGCAGGCGGTCCGCTGACTGACCTCGACAGAGGCGCCGGTCGACGGGCAATGGTCGACTACAACGGATCACGACTACGGTCGCTGGCGGTCCGATCCTGCTTCTCCACCGCGCGGCGGCAGTGGAGTGTGAGCAGGATCGGGCTTCCCGCCGCCCGACCTTACGCTCACTAGGTCCAGGTGGCACCGTTGGTCCCGGCTCCACCCTTGCAGCCAGGGCCGGTGAAACTCCAGGTAGCACCGGCCTCTTCGGTGGGATCGCCCGATGGACCGTCGAGGTCTCCAGCGCTGATCCCGACAGCACCTCCAACAGCGAGGGCCAGGGCAAGGGTGGCGGCAGCGATTCGGCGTTTGATGTGCATGATTCGACGTCTCCTGTATTCGAGGACTCAGACGTCGGTTTCGCCACTGACTCCTGCCCGGGTAAGGCGACCAGGTATCGCCCGGGGGATCTTCGTCTCGTCTGTCGAGCCACTTGGCTCATCGGGACATCGACGATCGAGCCGTTCGGCTTGAGCGCAGAACCCTGCATGTCCAAACAAGTATCACCATCCTGCGCCGGCACCAGAGCCATGCCCGAGAACACCGGCCGCCGGCGCCCGCTCACCAACGGTCCCGGCGACGTCCGCTTCGTCGCCGGTGCGACGGTAGTCGGTCGTCTGCCCAGGGCCGGAGTTTGCTGGGCGGGCGCGCTCAAGCGCCAACCTACGGATACTTATCCAGACCACGCGTCGCAGCCCGTCGGCGCGATGAGGGGGCATCCCGGGCGGGATGCCCCCTCTGTCGCAGGTTCAACTGTCAGTGATCACTCTTCGGTGTGGGTGTGTCCGCCCGAGAACCCGCCGCCAGCACCGGCGAAGGTGCCCTGTGGGCCGTCGAATATGACCTCGCCGGGCGTGATGCCCTTCGGCTCGACTCCGGGCACGCCGTTGACAGCCTCGGTCGTCGACGCCAGGTTGTAGACGGCGTAGGCCACCGCGTCGACGTTGACGTCGAGCGGCTCCTGGCCGACGTTGTCGAACGTGTCGCAGGCGATGTGGTAGCAGGGGTCGAACTGATCGCCGGCCGTGCCGCCCCAGATCGCCTCCTGCTCGGGTGTCTTGATCACCTCGGCGCCGGTGAAGAGACCGCTCGCCGGGATGTCGAGGAGGATGAACACTTGGTAGTCCGACCTTCCGGAGAACTCCGTGTCGTCGTACGGCACGTTCTCGATGGTGTAGTACGCCTCGAACAGGTCCTCGAGCGCGTCCGAGCCGGCCGGAACGGGTACGGGCGCAGGGAACGTCGATTCGTTCGCGTCGTACACGCCGTACACGAAGTTCGGCGACGCGATCATGTCGAAGTTGAGGTAGGCGGCGATCTTGTCGATCTCCTCGGGCGCGTTGGGAATGAGACCGAAGTCGGCGTTAGTGAAGTACTCGAAGGAGCCAATCAGGCCCGACTCCTCGGCGCCCCACCACGCGAAGCGCAGCGAGTTCTCCGGGACGTACTTCTTGTTGTCGGCCAGCGCCAGCGCAACCGTCAGGATCGCCGCCGAACCGGAGCCGTTGTCCTGGACGCCCGGGCCGGCGAAGACCGAGTCGAGGTGCGCTCCGGCCATCACGACGTTGTCGGTGTTCTTGCCCGGCAGGTCGGCGATGACGTTCTCGGTAGTGGTCTCGGTCGTAACGGCCACGGCCGAGAGATTGACGACGCCGGTCGTAGTCGACAGCGTGACGCCGTCGTCGTACGCAATGTCGAGCACCGGAATGGTCCCGACCGGGCCGCCGAGTGTGCCGTTGATGAGGCCGAACCGACCGTCGGCGTTGCCCTGGTTGAAGATGATCGCAGCCTCGGCGCCCGCCGCCTCGGCATTGATCGCCTTGTCCGAGAAATTGCAGGCTCCGCGCTGCATGAGCGCGATGTCGTCCGTGCCGGAGAAGTCCAGGCCGTCGAAGTCCTCCGGTTGGCATCCCGAAGTCGAGGCGTTCCCGAATCCGAGGTCGAGGTCGACTGGGACGATGTTGCCGGCTGCGACGTCACCGGAACCGGAGAACGAGAACGTCTGCGTTTCGATCGATGCGCCGTCGAGTGACAGCGAGCTCGAGATCTCCTCGTAGCTGAAGAAGTTGAATTCCTGACGCTCGACTGTCAGCCCGGCGTCTTCGAGTAGGTCGACGACATAGTCGACCGACAGGTCGTAACCGGGCGTGCCCGAGGCGCGTGTGCCGCCGTTGGCGTCGGCTATGTCTTGGAACGCCTGGAGATGCACGTTGGCGTCCTCGCCGCTGACGCACTCGAGGAACTTGTTGATCTGATTGAGATTTCGGTTCTCGCACCCGGCCTGCGAAGGCGCGGCGGCCGCTGCGCTTGGAAGCGCCGCCACCAGCGCGAGCACGAGTATGCACCCGATCATGCGACCACGGAATCGCGACGTTGTCTGTCTCATTAACTGTGACCCCTTCGTTGGTTCGTGCACGGGTTCTTCCGCACACCTGTCCTCCCCCAGGAACCATGCACCCTAGGCGATGTCGCTCATTCGCGCTGCAGGCAGCGGTAGCGAACGTGGTCGGCAGCATGCTGTGCTTGTCGAGCGGGACGCGATCAGATCGGACGTCGTCCGCAACGACCCAGGAACGCAGATTCCGTCTGAGAACCACGTCGGAGTTCCCGTCGAGTGGGCGGCCGTCCAGAACGCTCGGCACGCGCCATCCGGTTTGGCCAAGGCGTCGCCGAACACCCGCCCCCGGGGCGCCCAGAACGCTCAGCATCGCACCGGACTGAGCAGCGCGCGTAGCCGGCAGTCCGGACTCCTGCTCCCGTGGCAGGGCCGATCACCCACAGGCTTATCGGTCCCTATCAAAAACAATCGACAATATTCACCTCGATTGCCGACCGACCGACCGGCAATCGACTATTCCTCTGGCTGGTCCGCCGAGACAAACGGGGTGTTCACCCAGATTGCCCCAACCGAAGAAGCGTTCACGCGAGTCGACGGTGAGGTGGGACCGGCCGAGGGTTTGGGAGTAGGTCTCATACATCAAACAGCTGAGAGTCTCGGACTCGGCTCTGACGGTGTAACCCTGGAAGATTTGGTCGAGTTCAATATTGGCGCCCTTGGCTGGACGGACGTCCGCGACCTGGCAGAGGTGGAGATCTTCGGCAGCCAAGCGATCAGAGCTCGCGTCACCGGGCCCGAAGGACGTGAATTCATCTACTACCAGGGGGTCAGCGCCGACACCGGCGAGCTCTTCCTCCTCGGCTTCGGGGCTCCCACCAGCGAGATCCTCGACGAGTTCCTCCCGACTTGGGACGCGATGGTCGAGAGCATCACGGCTACCGAGTATCCCGAAACTACATATCTCAGCGTCGCCCGTGGCCATCCTCGGCAACGGCACTACTCCATCGCTGAGGTACGACGGTCGATCGGCGACACATCGACTCGGGGTGACCTTCGGCGTTCTCGGTGGGACGTCGGAGTGTTTCTCGGTCGTTGGTCGTTCTTCCGTTTGGTGTGGTTACTGGAGGCCGGGACCTTGGGCTCTGCTCGGGTGGGGCGGCGTAAGGGACGCTTGAGGTCATGCAGGAAAGCGAGACGATCGAAGAGACCGATCCGGCTGATGCTGCCGGGATCGATGCGCGGGTCGGCTACGCAGGTACTCGGATCGATCTCGATGACGTGAGCAAGCGGTACCGGGTCGGCGATGTCGATGTGACAGCGCTCGACGGAATCAAGCTGCATATCGATGAAGCGGCGTTCGTGGCGATTGTGGGCCCGTCCGGCTGTGGCAAGACAACCCTGCTGAACATGATAGGGGCGCTGGACGTGCCCTCTTCGGGGACCGTGCGGGTTGCTGGGGTTGAGGTCACGGGTGCCTCGCAGGCCGAACGGGCGGCCCTGCGCCGCGGTGCTGTCGGCTTCATCTTTCAGACGTTCAACTTGTTTCCCGGGCTCACTGCGTTCGAAAACGTGCAATTTGGTGCCGATGCGGCCCAACAACCGGATGCCTCAGAGCGGGCGCGGGAAGCGTTGCGTCAGGTCGGGCTGGCGG